>RFXN01000007.1 GCA_009921625.1 Candidatus Fonsibacter lacus
TCCCATTCCGAACCCGGAAGTTAAGCCTCTCAGCGTCGATGGTACTGCACGGGTGACCTTGTGGGAGAGTAGAACGCCGCCGGACTTACTTTAGGAAAGGGATGTAGTTTGTACTGCATCCCTTTTTTATTTCCTTTTAATTTTTTTACAATGCATTTAGATGAAAACGCATGTGAACTGATGAAAGTGGAGGGTAGCGATGGAAGAAAAGCGGAGCGAATCTCATCCATCCCGATCTTCCCGACCCCCTCGTCCGTCTAAAAAGGACGATTCACGAAATTCTCGAAGTGATCGACCACGCAATGGCGCTGCTAAAAATAACGGAAAGAAAAGTAGCGGCGATAGCCGCCCTGCTTCACAACGAGCTTCACAACGAGCTTCACAACGAGCTTCACAACGAGCTTCACAGAGCCGCGAACGAAACGCGCGTGATGAACCACCAAAAAGATTAGAGCCTGAAATTCCGCAAGAGATTTATCGAGAAGAGCTCGATCCACAATTTGTTCGGGATTTATCATCGCTTGCATCAGATAACGCAGAGCAAACAGCGCGTCATCTGTTAGCGCTTGTACATTTTCTCGGAGAAGACCCCGAACGCGCATATGCGCATGGAGTGGCCGCATCAACCCGCGCTGCGCGGATCGGCAGGGTTCGGGAACTTGCCGGGATTGCCGCATATAACGCGGGAAAATTTGATGTTGCGCTCCGTGAATTTAAAACTGCTTTTCGGATCACCGGAGACCCTAGCTTTTGGCCGATGATGGCTGATTCACAACGCGGGCTAGGTGAACCGCTTAAAGCCCTTGAAATGGGGCGCGCACCAGAGGCGAAATTGCTCGATAAAGATAGTCAGGTGGAACTTCGAATCGTACTCAGCGGGGCTCGAAAAGATTTAGGTGAATTTGACGCGGCGGTCACTGCATTACATTGCAAAGAGTTGCAAGAAGAGAATGGCCAGTGGGCTGCCCGTCTTCGTTACGCCTATGCCGATGCCCTTGCTGCTGCCGGAAAAATTGAAGAGGCAAAGAAGTGGTTTAGTAAAGCTTCTTCGGTAGATATCGATGGCGAAACGGATGCAAAGGAACGAATTACTCAGCTCTCTTAATTAGAGCTCATATCCACATCAATACTGTTTCTGTCAGAGGCCTTCGGAATACTTCTACGGTAGTTAATAATTTCTCAGTTAATTAAAGTTAATTTGAGTTAATTTGAGTTAAGGAGTAAAACAGAAACGATGAGTGCAAGAGTTACGGTTAAAAGCAAAACGAAGGGAAAATTGAGTAGAAAAGAGTCGTCAAGCGTGGCACTTAATGGTAAAACGCCACGGAATCGAGTTGAGCTATCAGGTGTGGTGGCATCAGCGCCAGAGATACACAATGGCGTTCTCTCTCGAAGAATTGATGTTCCTATTGTCGGTGCGCGCGAAATTCTTGAAGTTGAGTGTGAAAAACCGGAAATTTTCGGGCTTTTTCAATCATTGAAGGTGGGAGAGTGGATTTCGCTAGAGGGGGCTTTGCGTAAACGGTTTTGGCGATCTGGGTCTTCGCTCTCTTCCCGAAGCTACATTGAACTCCATTCCATAAAATCGACGAGAAATCGTCCAGCCGCATCCGGGAAGAAGCGGTAGCGTTAGCGCATAGCCGCTAGGGGTTGAGCTAGGGGTTGAGTGTTAAGAGTTTAGAATGGAGAGTTCATGACCGGGGGAACAGATCTCATTGGAGCTTTTCGAGCCTACGCCCAGAAGGCGCTAGGGAACGATTTCAACCCTGAGAAAGCGGCAGCCGCTCTCAATTCGTGGATCAAAGAGAGCGGTGATGCTCTCAAAGATCGCGTAGAACGCGAGACTGAACGCGCTGTGAAGAAACTTGGCTTAGCGAAGGAGAGCGACCTCCACAAACTTCGAGAAGAGATTGGTGCGCTTCGTCAAGAGTTGAAAATCAAGTAGTCGCTCCAATAGTTCGCCAGCTGCGAGAAAGAGAACGAGAAAGAGAACGAGTGGAGGCGCAAAGTGAGTAGCGCGACGCCCGAGAATCTCAATCAGATCAAGCAGAGTGAGCATGTAAATGGTTTGCTCGTGAAAATTTCCGCTCTCTCCGAATTACCGGTGAGCGAACATGTCGCGGCTTACGAAGAGATTCATGGGGACTTTCAAAAGGCGCTATCGGAGATAGAAGGCTTATAAGAGATGGTTCGCTCGCGTCTGGATGCGGAATTGGTTCGAAGAGGGTTAGCGCGTTCGCGCGAAGCGGCTACCGATCTCATTGAAGCGCGAGTTGTTTTAGTGGGAGGCATTCCTGCAACTAAACCCGCCACGCAGGTAGATGGTGATACGTCGATAGTTATCGCTGAGAATCGAGATGAGTTTGTCTCGCGAGGTGGCCATAAATTAGCAGGGGCGCTCTCGGAATTTATCGGAATTTCGGTCGCTAATAAACGAGTACTTGATGCCGGCGCTTCTACAGGTGGATTTACTGATGTATTGCTTCGCAACGGAGCGCGCGAAGTGGTCGCGGTTGATGTTGGCTACGGGCAATTAGCATGGGAGCTACGTCAAGATTCGCGGGTAATAGTTCTTGATAGAACAAATGTCCGCCATCTAACGCTTGAACATATCGGCGCTCCAGTAGATATGGTCGTGGCAGATCTTTCATTTATCTCATTGACTCTCGTTCTCCCTGCACTGGTCACTGTTACCTCTGACGAGGCGGACTTCTTGGTAATGGTCAAACCTCAATTTGAAGTGGGGCGCGAGAAATTAGGGGCTGGGGGCGTCGTCCGCGATCCAGCTTTACGACTTGGCGCAATAGCGGAAGTCGCTCGCTCCGCATGGGAAGTTGGTTTAGGCGTTGAAGGCGTTACTGCCAGCCCACTACCTGGCCCATCTGGAAATGTGGAGTACTTTCTCTGGCTACGCCGAGGTAGCGCAGAGCTCACCAGAGAGCGCGCTGAACTTGCGATTGTGAAAGGACCACAATGAGTAGCCCTGCAATTCAATCTACTCAAAGAAGAGTCCTTCTCCTCTTGCATCCAAAGCGCGAGCAGGCCCGGGTAGCAGCGCTTGAAATTGCTCGAGGTTTAGCTTCATCGGGTATCGCTGTTGAACACCACCTAAGTAGCGAGGGGAGTGGAGTTCCTGAAATCACTCGTTATTCAGGGCGACCCATCAACGAATTTGAATTGATTATTGTTCTGGGCGGCGACGGCACGATGCTTAGAAGCGCGGAAATTTCTTATGGAATCTCCATTCCAATTTTAGGTATCAATGTCGGACATATGGGTTTTCTCGCTGAAGTAGAGCGACCTGCAAATGATCAAATAATTGAAGCTGTAGTTAAAGGCCAATTTGTTTATGAAGAGCGGATGAGCATTTCCTTTGAAATTGAGCGTCACGGTGAAACTGTTGATTCAGGTTGGGCGCTAAATGAGATTGTGATTGAAAAAGAGTCATCACAGATGGTTGAACTTTTTGTCTCTGTTGATCAGCGACCGCTCTCACTCTGGAATTGCGACGGTGTGCTCTGTGCTACTCCGACCGGATCTACCGCTTACGCTTTCTCCGCTGGCGGTCCCGTTGTTTGGCCTGATGTCGATGCCCTTGTCTTACTTCCACTTGCCGCTCATGCGCTCTTTGCTCGCCCGATGGTTCTCTCACCTCGGAGTGAGATAGCTATATCTGTTCGATCTGAAAATGCGACCTTGAGCGCCGATGGCTTCCGCCATAAATCTCTCCTGGAAGGCGATCTCATTCGAATCACACGAGATTCACACATCTTCACACTTGCTCGAATGACGAGCGCGCCATTTGCTAATCGATTGGTTGCAAAATTCCAACTTCCCGTTGTTGGTTGGCGAGGCGAGTGAATAAGCGCGCGCTAGTAGAGGTTGATATCTCAGGACTTGGCGTCATTGAGAGAGCGCACTTCACTCCAGGTCCAGGCTTTACCGCCATAACAGGTGAAACCGGGGCGGGAAAAACGATGGTTCTCTCGGCGCTCTCACTACTTATAGGTTCGCGAGCAGATGCTGCCGTTGTTCGCGCGGGCAGCGAGCGCGCAACTGTTGTCGGTCGTTTTGCAATTTCAACAGCACAAGCTGCGAAAGTGAGCGAATTGGGTGGTGAAGTTGAAGGGGATGAACTCTTGCTTTCACGGAGCGTGACGAGCGAGGGAAAGAGCCGGGCTGCTATTGGTGGAATCACGAGCACAATCTCCTCATTGGCAGAGATGGGCAGCGAGCTACTTTCCATCCATGGGCAAAGCACTCATTTCACCTTGCTCAAAGCGCACCGAGCGCGCGAGATTCTCGATGAATTTGGTGGCAAGGAGATTCAGATTCCTCTTCAAGAATTCGGCGCTCTTTTTAATAAATACCGAGAAATCTCAAAGAGCATCGAAGAGCTGGAGCAACTTCACCAAACCCGGGAGCGGGAGATTGACCGGTTATCAACTTTTCTCAATGAATATGATCGCATCAAACCTACCTCGCGCGAGAGTCAAATTTTGCGGGAAAAAATTCTTTCGTTAGAGAATGTCGATGCAACAAGAGAATCATTAGCTGGCGCACTAGAGGCTCTTACAGATGGTGAAGTAAATATTAGTTCACAGATCGCGTTAGTTAAGCGAGGATTGGAATCTTCGGCAAGCCAGAGCGATGCTTCGAAATCTGCGACTGCACTCGCTCGAGAGATTTCCATTCTCGTCAATGAATTAGCCTCAATGCTCAGAAAACAAGAAGAGGAACTTGATGTTGAACCCGGCGCTTTAGAGAAGATGCATGAGCGCCGGGCCGCGCTTCAGAATTTTATTAAGCGTTTTGGTGATGTGAAACTAGAAGATCCAGAAGAGGCGGTAATTAATGAAGCGACCCGCGGCAGAACTCTCCTGGCGCAACTCTCCGGAGGGGATCAAGGATTAACAGAGCTTATTCAAGAGAAAGCAAAAGTTGGCGCTCAGGTGTGTGTCGCTAGCCAAAAATTAAGCGAAATTCGTAGAAAAATAGGGGCAAATCTTGCACATGCAATTAGTAAAGAGCTCACCGATCTTGCGATGCCGAGCGCATCAATCGATGTTGCAGTTACTCAAATTTCTGAAGGCATCGCGGTGAGCACAGGGGATAGTTCAGCAGTTAATAAAGGCGTACTTATCTGTTCCCCATTCGGCAGTGATGAAGTTAATTTTCTTCTCATTCCACATGCTGGTGCATCTGCGCTTCCCATAAATAAAGGGGCAAGCGGCGGCGAGCTCTCGCGAATCATGCTTGCTATTGAAGTTGTGTTGGCAGGACGCTCATCGATTCCTACCTACATATTCGATGAAGTGGATGTTGGAGTCGGAGGTAAGGCTGCGGTTGAGGTTGGTCGACGCTTGGCCCTTCTTGCTCAACATGCTCAAGTATTGGTAGTCACTCACCTGCCGCAAGTTGCAGCCTGGGCCGATACCCACTTCACCATCCGCAAAAAATCTACCGAGACGGTCACCAGTAGTGATCTGACCCTGCTCGAGGGTGACGAACGCGCACACGAACTAGCCCGGATGATGGCTGGGCGCGAGGAATCTGAGTTGGCTCGCGAACATGCGCGAGAACTCCTTGAATTTGTAGCCCTGGAGCGAGCTAGCAACAAATCTTTTAGCGGCAAACGCGGCTGAATTACCGCTAGCCCTTTCGATACCGATAGACTGGTGCTCCATGATGGCTTCGGTTCATATCACCAAACATGTTTTTGTAACTGGCGGAGTCGCCTCATCACTTGGTAAAGGATTAACTGCCTCATCACTTGGCAGGCTCCTGCGGGCGCGTGGTTTGCGGGTAACAATGCAGAAATTAGATCCTTATCTCAATGTTGATCCAGGAACAATGAACCCGTTCCAACATGGAGAGGTTTTTGTTACTGACGATGGAGCAGAAACAGATCTAGATATTGGACATTACGAACGATTTCTCGATGTCGATTTAGTGGGGTCATCAAACGTAACTACTGGTCAAATATATTCTCGGGTTATCTCTCGCGAACGTCGCGGCGAATATTTGGGGGATACCGTCCAAGTCATCCCGCATATCACCAATGAAATCAAAGAGCGGATGCGCGCGGGTTCATCGCCAGCGATCGATGTCATCATCACTGAAATTGGCGGCACGGTAGGCGATATTGAATCGTTGCCTTTTCTCGAAGCTGCACGACAAGTGCGCCAAGACCTTGGCCGAGAGCATGTTTTCTTCCTCCACGTTTCGCTCGTGCCGTATATCGGCCCATCCGGGGAATTAAAAACTAAACCAACTCAACATAGCGTGGCTGCGCTTCGAAGTATTGGAATTCAACCTGATGCGATAGTTCTACGTTCGGATCGCGACATTCCTGACGGAGTAAAGAAGAAAATTTCATTGATGTGCGATGTGGATAGTGAAGCCTGCGTTGCGGCATCGGATGCGCCATCTATCTATGACATTCCAAAAGTTCTTCATCGCGAAGGTCTAGATGCCTATGTAGTTCGTCGTCTTGGGATGCCATTTAGAGATGTCGATTGGAGCGATTGGGACCAACTTCTTAATCGCGTCCACCACCCTAAACACGAACTTACTGTTGCGCTGGTGGGCAAATATGTCGACCTTCCCGATGCATACCTTTCTGTGACTGAGGCGCTTCGTGCAGGTGGTTTTGCACATAGCGCTAAAGTAAATATTAAATGGGTTGCAAGCGACACTTGCGCAACAGCCGAAGGCGCTGCTCGAGACCTTGATGGCGTGGATGCAATCTGCGTTCCAGGGGGTTTTGGTGTCCGCGGATTAGAGGGAAAAATTGGCGCACTCACCTACTCCCGCGAACATCGCATTCCAACTCTGGGTCTTTGTCTAGGGCTGCAATGTATGGTTATTGAAGGCGCTCGTAACTTAGCTGGATTCGAAGGGGCAAACTCTGCAGAGTTTGATGAACAGTCTCGTTACCCCGTGATTGCAACGATGGCATCGCAAGAAGATGTACTCCGAGGTGAGCGAGATATGGGCGGCACGATGCGTCTAGGTCTCTACCCAGCACATTTAAAGAGCGGCTCAATAGTTGCAGAGTTATATCAAAGCGAGATTATTGAAGAGCGTCATCGTCATCGATATGAAGTCAATAACAAGTTTCGTGAAGAGTTAGAGAGTTCCGGTTTAGTTTTTTCCGGACTTTCACCCGATGGCCATTTGGTGGAATTTGTGGAATTGCCGCGAGCGGTTCATCCGTTTTATGTAGGAACGCAGGCTCATCCAGAGTTTAAGAGTCGACCAACCCGGCCGCATCCACTTTTTGCAGGACTCATTGGCGCAGCGCTGGCAATACGTGCTGGCGTACATGCTGCTTAATTGATGTCTAATCTATCTTTTAGTTAAAGAGAAGGTAGGCGACGATGATGATTGGCGTACCAAGAGAGGTCAAGGCGCAAGAATTTAGGATTTCATTGACGCCAAATGGTGCGGCAGAACTCATCAAGGCTGGCCATCAAGTAATCATCGAAACTCACGGTGGTGAAGGTGCTGGATTCACAGACGATGAGTATCAAAGCGCGGGCGCAGAAGTTGTTGCAAGCGCATCAGAGGTCTGGCAACGAAGTGATCTCATCGTGAAAGTAAAAGAGCCACAGCCGAGTGAATACACCTTGATGCGAAAGGGTCAGGTGCTCTTCACCTATCTCCATCTAGCGGCGGGTCCACAATGTGCGCGGGCGCTTATCGATAGTGGAATTACCAGCATTGCTTACGAAACAGTTACCGAGAATGGTCGATTACCGTTACTGGCGCCGATGAGTGAAGTTGCTGGACGCCTTGCTCCTCAAATTGGCGCGCACACGCTACAAAAAGCTTCCGGCGGACGTGGTGTGCTTTTGGGCGGTGTTCCTGGGGTGCGCCCAGGAAGAGTGCTAGTCCTGGGCGGGGGAGTTGCGGGAACCGAAGCCGCAAGAATCGCGCATGGCATGGGAGCAACAGTACAAATTGTTGATCGCAATGTAGAAAGGCTCAGAGAGCTCGATCAATTATTTGAAGGAAAAGTGGAGACGGTTTATTCCACAAGTAGTTCAATCGAAGAACTCGCCAAAGAGGCAGATTTAGTTATTGGCGCGGTTCTGATTAAAGGGGACAAAGCGCCAAAGCTCATTTCCAACAAAATAGTTGCGCAGATGAAGCCAGGAAGCGTTCTCGTTGATATTGCAATTGATCAAGGTGGTTGTTTCGAGGATTCTCATCCAACGACCCATGCAGAACCAACATTTCCAATTCATAAATCTCTTTTTTACTGCGTGGCAAATATGCCAGGGGCCGTTCCGCGAACCTCAACGCTCGCGTTAACTAACGCCACCATGCCATATGTGCTTCAGATAGCGAGCAAAGGATGGCGAAAGGCGATCGCTGAAAGCGCAGCTCTTAGTTCAGGATTTACTACCCATGAAGGAGAACTTTTTTCGCCAGAGGTAGGGCATGCGCTCTCCATGCCAATTCGAGGCGTTGATGAGCTCCTCTCCTGATTTGGCTCCTATCGAATTATTTCTCGATCATCTAACTGTTGAACGTGGACTCTCTCGAAACACGCTCCTTGCCTACCGACGAGATCTTCATCGCTATTTTTCATATTTGGAGAGCAAGGGCAAAAAAGTTGATAGTAGTGCTGAGCGCGATATTGAAGAGTTTCTTATCTTCTTACGTAGCGGTAATAGCGAACACCCAGCGCTCTCCGTCTCTTCAGCTGCTAGATCCATAATCGCGGTTCGAGGTTTTCACAAATTCCTTGCTCGAGAAAATCAGATAGTCGATCCCGCGGCGGCAATTCGACCGCCAACTCCTGGAAGAAAATTGCCAAAAGCGCTGACATTAGGTGAAATTGAAGGGATTATCTCCGGCGCGGGAAGTGGCGAAACGGCGCAATCTCTTCGCGATCGCGCACTGGTGGAGCTCCTCTACGCAACCGGAGCGCGGGTGAGTGAAATTATCACTTTAGATGTAGAGCAGATAAAGAGACCACTTGAAGCGTTGCGATTACTAGGTAAGGGCGGTAAAGAACGAGTAGTTCCGGTAGGAAAATTTGCAGCGGAAGCAGTTGATAAGTACTTAGTGCGAGGGCGACCTGCTCTTCTCCTTGGCAAAAATGAGCGGAACGTTCAGAGAGAGCGAAAATTATTTTTAAATCTTCGCGGTACTCCGTTATCGCGCCAAAGCGCATGGGAGATTGTGAAGAGTTCGGCTCTTCGAGGAGGAGTGACGGCCGAATTAAGTCCACACTCACTGCGACACTCTTTCGCAACCCACCTCCTTGATGGTGGCGCAGATATTCGAACAGTCCAGGAGTTGCTCGGCCACGCAAGCGTGGCAACGACTCAGATTTATACTTTGGTGACTATCGATCGCCTCCGAGAGGCGTATTTGCTCTCCCATCCTCGAGCAAAATAAGGCCCCCTCCAGCATCGGGTTGGCAGGTAAGGTTGCTACCGCGGCGCGTCCCCCTCTAGGCTCCGGCTACCACAAAGAGAGGTTTCTCGTTTGAACGCCAAATCGACAATTTCGTCTCGCGACGAGGATGTGGTCTCAGTCCACGAGTTGATGAAGGGGCGAAGTAAAAACGTTCCCGCTGCAAAAAAACTCGACCCCAAGGGTAAGCATGGCCCTGCGAAAACTATTGCCGTAGTAAATCAAAAGGGTGGGGTTGGAAAGACAACAACGACCATCAGTTTGGGCGCCAGTCTTGCCGAATTAGGAAGAAAAGTGTTGCTGGTTGATTTCGATCCCCAGGGCTCGCTCTCTATCGGATTAGGCGTAGTTACCGATGAGCTGGAGAGCTCGATTTACAACCTACTTATGGATCGCAGCGCCTCTGTTGATGATGTGCTGTTAAAAACCAGCGTTCCAGGGATGGATTTAATTCCAAGCGACATCATGCTCTCTGGCGCCGAGATTGGTCTGGTGAATGAAGTTGCTCGCGAGCAAACGCTTAAGCGAATTTTGGCGACGGTCGCCCCCGATTATGACGTGATTCTGATTGATTGTCAGCCATCTCTTGGCCTGTTAACGGTCAATGCCCTCACAGCCGCTGACTTGGTTTTGGTGCCGCTCCAATGTGAATACTTCGCGTTACGAGGCTTTAAATTACTCAAGGAAATTACGAGCAAAATTCAAGAACGTCTCAATCCTGACCTGAAAATTATTGGAATTGTGGCAACAATGTTTGAGCGGACCGCGCACAGCAAAGAAGTCTTGGCTCGAATTTATGAGGCTTTTCCAGATCAAGTTTTCGACACAGTTATCTCCAAAACTGTCCGTTTTAACGAAACAACCGCTGCTGGTGAACCCATCACCAGCTATGCCTCATCATCGCCGGGAGCTGTCGCCTACCGTCGTTTAGCACGTGAGGTCATTTCACGAGGAGGATCAGCATGAGTAGACGAGTCAGCCTGCCAGGAGCGGAAGAGCTCTTTCGAACCACATCTACAACACTTTCTGCAGTTCCAGCCCCAAGTGAAGAGCGAGCTGATGAAAGCAAGAACGCTGCTACGCCAGTGCGTAGCGAGAAAGCTGCGCCAGTGCGAACGACGGCTCGTCGTCGAGTTTCACGAAGCGCTTCGGCGCCTTCGGGTAGAGAGCGCCACGATGAAAAAATCACCGTTTATCTCTCTCCAGAGGAGTTATTCGATTTGGAGCAAGCGCGACTAAGCCTTCGCGGAGATATGGGATTGGCCGTTGATCGCGGACGAATTGTTCGAGAAGCGGTTGCGGTAATCGTTGCCGATCTTGAGGCAAAGGGAGAATCGAGCATCCTCGCTCGCAGACTTCGCGGCCAATAATCAGATACCGTTCGCCTGTGATTGAAACCGATCAGAGCGGGCAGGTCAGCGCTTCCACCCCTGGCGAGGGGCGTCTTCCGGGGTTCTCGGTTCGACTAGATAACTTCGAAGGGCCATTCGATCTTCTCCTCCAACTAATTTCACGCCACAAAATGGATGTCACCGAGGTGGCGCTGAGCGTGGTTACTGATGAATACATCGCACATATCACGGCGATGGAGGGGGCTTGGAAGCTCGATGAGGCGACCGAGTTTCTGGTTGTCGCCGCGACCCTTCTCGATTTAAAGGCAGCGAGACTTCTCCCCTCTGGGGAGATTGATGACGAAGAGGACTTGGCGCTCCTAGAGGCGCGAGATCTGCTATTTGCCCGCTTACTCCAGTACAAGGCTTACAAGGAAATCGCCGCCACCTTTCAGGAGTGGATTGAAGTCGAATCTCACCGCTACCCACGTTTGGTTGCCCTCGATCCGAAATTGGCGGCCTTGCTACCAGAAGTTCTCATCGGGGTAGGGGTGGAACGTTTTGCGCTCTTGGCGACCCGGGCGCTAACTCCGAAAACGCCTCCTGTTTTCAGTATTTCTCACCTCCATAGCCCGGCGGTGAGCGTCCGTGAAGAGGCACAGCACGTCATCGCCCACCTGAGACGAGTAGGTACGGCGACCTTTAGAGCGTTAGTGGCAGATGCCGCTCACACCATTGTCGTTGTTGCTCGCTTTCTCTCGCTACTCGAGTTGTATAAAGAGGGCGTCCTCCATTTTGAGCAGGTAACTCCACTAGGGGATCTGCAGATACGGTGGCTCGGTAGCGCAGAAGGCGAGATAGCGGTCACCGATGAGTTTGATCGTGAGCCAGGTCTTGAAAATGAAGAGCCCAACGAATGGGAGCATGGATGAGCGTCCGGAATATTGAACGTGCTCTTGAGGCAATCTTGATGATCGTGGATGAGCCTGTGAGTGAGGTTTTGCTAGCCCAGGTTTTAGAGGTTCCAACTGATGAAATCCATTCACGATTAACGGCTCTCTCTGCCAGCTATATCGAAGAGGAGCGCGGATTTGAACTTAGGGAAGTTGCAGGAGGTTGGCGGTTTTATAGCCACCCTGAAGTTTCAAGTGCGGTAGAACGATTTGTTCTTGAGGGGCAACAGGCCAAATTAACCCAAGCAGCGCTGGAAACGCTCGCGGTTGTCGCATACCGCCAGCCTGTTTCACGTGCTCGCGTCTCGGCTATTCGCGGCGTCAATGTAGAGGCTGTCATGAAAACACTGGTAGGACTAGTGGAGGAGGCAGGGGTTGAGGGGGAGAGCGGAGCAATCTTGTACCAAACCACCTCTTACTTCCTCGAACGCCTAGGTATTGCCGCTCTGGAGGATCTGCCAGAGCTTGCGCCACATCTGCCCAATATTGATGCTTTGGATGCAGTGCTCGACACGCTCACTGATTAACTGCCAGCCAACTAGATAGAGCTCACTTGAGGCTCGTTAAACCAATGGAACGAGTTTTGAGCCACCTCAGAGCCAAAAAAAGGGGGAAGCGGGGAATTGGCTTATCGGGAAGGCTCAATCTAGGCTCGCCATCATGGAGCAACGACTACAAAAGGTTATCGCCGAGGCCGGAATCGCTAGTCGTCGAAAAGCGGAAGAGTTAATCCTAGCCGGAAGAGTCCGAGTGAACGGGAAAGTGGTTCGAGAGCTTGGTACGAAAGTTGACAGTGAAAAGTCTGAAGTTGAAGTTGATGGTGAGGTATTAGAACTAAAAAAGTCCAAGATTTATCTAGCACTTAATAAACCTCGAGGGATTCTCTCCACCCTTTCAGATCCAGAGAATCGTCCACATCTTGGTGATCTTCTTCAAGACCGACGCGAACGCCTCTTTCACGTTGGACGTCTCGATAAGGAATCAGAAGGCTTATTGCTACTTACCAATGACGGGGAGCTTGCTCATCGAGCAACCCACCCTTCATTCTCGGTTCCAAAAAACTATCTATTGGAGCTGAGAGGGGTTGTAGGTAAGGAGGTGGCAGATGCCTTCCGCTCCGGAGTGGAGCTTGAAGATGGAATGGCAAAAGTCGATAAATTAACAGTGCTTCCAGGCCAGCCCGGCCGTACGCTCTTTGAAGTCGTGATCCATGATGGACGGAACCAAATTCTTCGACGGATGGCAGCAGCCACTGGAGTAACTATTGAGAGGTTGATTCGGATTGGCATGGGGCCTATCAAATTGGGCGAGTTGACCCCGGGAAAGTGGCGAGAAATTAAAGGTGCTGAATTGTTATCTTTACAAAAGGCTTTACAAATTAAGTGACTTATTTACAAAACCATTTTTGTTGATTATTAATTAATCTATATTAAAGACCTCTTTTTGGCTCTTCAAAGTAAATATATCGATATTGTAATATATCTGAAATGGCTTTTTATTTCTATAAAAATTAATAAGTCGATTTTTATTTAGAGGATTGTTGTGACTGTAATATCGACAAATGGTTTTTAGAACAGGGGCAAAATATAGATTTATTGTTTAATATATATATTGTTTAAGCGGTGAAAGGCTTTTGTTCCAACCACATCGACATGGTTCAACCTAGCCACTGCCCATTCCCGTAGACTAATCCAATGAGCGTGCGGGCTATTCGGGGAGCGGTGCAGCTTGCTGTTGACTCCAAAGAAGAGATGTTTGGAGAGGTGCCTAGTCTTTTGTTAGAGATGATGGGTGGAGTGAGGTGCCGTTGATGTGCGCGGTCGAAATCGCCGTACCTGGGGCGCTTCCACTGGTGGTTCGCGTGCTGATGCACGTCGAATCTTCGAAAAATAGAGGGAATATCACCCATATCTACCGCGGTGGAGCCAAGGCGCTCAGACCGGATTTAGCGAAATGAGTACTTTCTCCTCCGTAGAAGTTGTTGGGGGAGGCTTGATAGGCACCTCAATTGCCCTGAAACTCTCTCAAAATGGAGCCAACGTGCGGGTTAAGGACACCGATCCCTCCCATGAGCGAGTGGCTAATTCCCTCTTAGGGAGCTCATTGCTTCACCCGGAGGCACCGGTAGATGCAGTGGTTGCCGCAACACCGGTCGGAGCGCTCCCTATAGTCATTACTGAAGCACTTGAACTGCATGCTAAAGCGACAGTTATAGATATTGGGTCGCTAAAGTCTAAAGTTGTAAATGAGGTTTATACATTAACGCAGGATTTACCTAATCAAAGCGAGTTGCTCTCCCGCTTCATACCTACGCACCCCTTGGCAGGGCGAGAGATTGCTGGCCCTGATGGGGCTCGTTCTGATCTTTTTGAAGGGCGAGTCTGGGCTCTGGCGCCACATAAGGGGGCTGATTCGCATCGGATTGCCCTAGCTGAAGCCTTTATTACGGAAATGGGCTCGGTCGTGCACCGTATTGGGCCTGAGGAGCATGATCGTCAGGTGGCGATGACTTCGCACTTGCCACAACTGCTCGCATCTTTGCTTGGTAGTGAATTAAAAACTCCTCTCGAACTAGCAGGTCAGGGGTTACGAGATATGACCAGGCTCGCACACTCTGATGCTCAGATGTGGGCATCGATTATTGAGGGGAATCGCACTGAGCTAGTCACCCTTCTTGATGGAATTATTAAATCGATAAATTGGTTAAAAGATAAAAACTTTAATCAAGAAAGCGTATTGTCATTAATAAAGCGTGGTGCGGAAGGTGCCTCGCAAGTGCCGGGGAAACATGGTGGCGTACCTCGGAATTATGGCGCGTTGGGTGTTGTGATTAGCGATCGCGCTGGGCAGTTAGCTGCCTTATTTAATCATTGCGCAGAAGGCAAAATTAATATTGAAGACCTTCGTATCGAGCACTCTCCTGGGCAGGAAACTGGTCTAGTCACGCTCTATGTGCAACCGGGCGATTTATCGACATTAAATAACCATTTATCGATTCTGGGATGGCATAGCACAATCCTCAGTAAAGGTTTTTAGGAGTTAAATCGATTTAAAAATTTATTAATACACAGATATTGGATGAGGAGGGGCGCGATGGTGGTTATTGCAATAGACGGACCGAGTGGTTCGGGAAAATCGAGCGCCTCAAAAGCAGTAGCGCGGATGTTCAATTGGGATTACCTCGACACGGGCGCGCTTTACCGAACACTGACCCTCTTTGCAATTAAGTCGAATGTAAGTCAGGTATCCCGAATTCCGAAGCTCCTTCCAAAGAACGCGATTCACTGGGATGGCAATCCTCTAGAACCGAAGATTCTTCTCGATGGCAGGAATGTGAGCTCTGAAATTAGAACGATGGTGGTGACTAATCGAGTAAGCGAAATTGCGGCAGATCCAGCGGTGCGCGCTTACTTACTGGAAATACAGCGAGAGATAATTAATAGCGCCGCTCGCGGAATCGTCGTTGAGGGGCGCGATATTGGAACGACGGTATGGCCCGATGCCGAATTAAAAATCTTTCTCACCGCCGATTTAGGGGCTCGAGCAGCACGAAGGAGCGCGGAATTAAACGAGGGGATAACAGAGGGCGAGGTTGGCGCGGCGCTCTCGACGAGAGATGCCATTGATTCAAATCGAAGCGCATCCCCATTAAGAATGAATGATGATCAAGTAGTAGTTGATGCGACAGATCTCACCTTAAATGAAGTGGTTGCTGTCATTATTACCATGATCAAGGAGCTTAGATTGAGTAATGGTGACTAGCGCAGATAACAATCGTTCTGATGAATTGCCATTAGTTGCTGTTATTGGTCGACCGAATGTTGGCAAATCAACTCTCATAAATAGATTAATTGGTCGCAGAGAAGCAATCATTGAAGATAATCCTGGTGTTACCCGCGATCGAATCAAATATGAGGCGCAATGGAATGGAAGAAATTTTATTGTCATGGATACCGGAGGGTGGACTCCAGATCCTGACCCAACATCTATCAGCGCCCAAATTTCTGCTAGTGCAGAAATAGCAATAAGAGAAGCGGACCTAATTCTCTTCATCATAGACATCTCGGTAGGGGCGCTAGATGAAGACTACTTGATCTTGTAGTTTCTGCGCTTCCCGAAAGGCGAGAACCAGACGAATTGGATGAGATAAGACGAGTTGTGCTGTTGGGTCGCCCAAATGTTGGCAAATCAAGTCTTCTTAATTCGCTCGCGGGAGAGAAGCGTGCGATTGTTGATGCGGTGGCAGGGACTACTCGCGATCCCATTGATGAAGAGATCGAATTTGGGGGAGAGACTTGGCGCTTTATCGACACTGCTGGAATTCGCAAGCATGCGCACCAGGCAAGCGGTACCGAGTACTACGCAATGCTCCGCACTGAATCGGCTTTAGAGCGCGGCGAAGTTGCGATTTTGGTAATTGACGCTTCCGAACCAATCGCAGAACAAGATTTAAGAATTATGTCCAAAGTTGTTGATTCAGGTAGGGCATTAGTGATTGCAATGAATAAATGGGATCTGGTTGATGAAGATCGACGTGAAGCTCTGGAACGTGAAAAAGAACGGGAACTAAATCAAGTTGAGTGGGCTGAACGGATAAATATTTCAGCAAAAACTGGATGGCATAAAGATCGCCTAGCTCCTGCTTTGCGAAGGGCTCTTGAAGGGTGGCAAATGCGCGTACCGACTTCAAAACTCAATTCATTTCTCGGCGCATTAATTGCGGCAACACCTCCACCTGTTCGCGGTGGAAAGCAACCCAAGATTCTCTTTGCTACGCAACCAAGCACCTGCCCGCCGCGTTTTGTGATTTTTGCAAGCGGGTTTTTGGAACCCTCGTACCGACGATTCATTGAGCGTCGTCTGCGAGAGGAGTTTGGCTTTGCGGGCACTCCAGTAGAAGTCTCAGTTCGTATTAGGACATGACGGGCCAGGTATAATGCGTAGACTAGTGAGCGCAAAACCGGGACGTAGCGCAGCTTGGTAGCGCACCAGGCTGGGGGTCTGGGTGTCGCAGGTTCAAATCCTGTCGTCCCGACATGAAAAATATCGAGGAGGGAGCTCTCGGTCATCGGACTTTTTTAACGATACCGAATTGCCTGACTGTACTTCGGGCTGTTGGGATACCTGTTTTTTTATGGGTTTTACTTGATGGCAATCGTGACTTTCTAGCAATCGTAATTTTGATTGTCGCCGGTGCGACTGATTACCTTGATGGAAAATTAGCGCGAGCGTTAAATCAATATTCGCGCCTTGGGGAGTTGTTAGATCCGCTCGTTGATCGACTCTATATCGCTGCGGTGCTTATCGGTTTAACAATTAGAGGGGTGATACCGCTCTGGCTACTTCTCCTTCTTATCCTCAGAGATATTTTGCTTGCTACTACGCTGCCGGGTCTATATCGAATCGGAAATGGTCCGTTACCGGTAACATTTTTGGGAAAAGCAGCAACGCTAAATCTTCTCTATGCATTCCCTTTGCTTCTCCTTGCAGAACAAGATGGCACGCTCGCCCGAATAGCTGGAATTTTCGCGACAGCTTTTGCTGGTTGGGGAGTGTTGCTCTACCTTCTGACGGGGTTTCAATATTTCATCGATGCTCGCTCGCAGATTAGGGCCGCTCGCGATAGCGTAACTCCGTAAGCGGAATGTAGGTTGAGGCTCCATAGCAATTCGAGATGGGAAAGGTGTTCGCAGCGATGAGTTCAGTTCCAACGCATCTAAAGTACACAGCTGAACACGAGTGGGTTGAAATTATTTCTGCAGATACGGTTCGCATCGGAATTACTGATTTTGCCCAACGGGCGCTTGGTGACATCGTTTTTGTGTTACCACCCAAAATCGGAGAAGGCGTACGCGCAGGCGCCGTTTGTGGTGAAGTCGAGTCAACGAAGAGTGTCAGTGAAATTTATGCACCAGTTTCGGGACAGGTAAGCGCAATCAACGATGCCGTTATTTCAAATCCCGAATCCATCAATTCGTCGCCCTATAGCGAAGGTTGGCTTTTTGAAGTTTCATCGGTTGGGGCGGCAGATCTTGAGGCTCTCATGGATAGCACCGGCTACACCACCCTTACCGAATCGGAGTAAAAGGCCCGGGCTTCTGCCCGGTACCCGCCAATGAGAAAGCTCTATCTCTCCCTCGAAATCGCCGAATCTGGGCTTGACCTTCTGCCGTTCGCTCCTTAAGGTCGCATGTAAAGGTTTACTAGAACCTTATCTACATCAGTTAACGATTGGCCGGAGTAGCGAAGGGGAGAGGTGGGGCACATGTCGGACACAACGTCGATTAAGCGTGATGCACCCACTCCATTACCTGAGCGAGCGTTGGAAAATCTTTCAGCGGCTGATCGTGGAGTAGCTAGCGAACTTAGCGATGACAGCGCTCTCTTACTCGTGCAAAAAGGGCCCAATGCCGGTGCTCGTTATCTGTTAAATAGCAACATCACGACTGTAGGGCGAAACCCAGAGAGCGACATCTTCTTAGATGATGTGACCGTTTCTAGAAAGCATGCCGAGTTTCTTCGGGAAAATGGCAAGTTTTCGCTCAAAGATTGCGGCAGCCTTAATGGTACGTATATCAACGGTGAGCTCGCTGATGCCACTGATCTTGTTAATGGGGATTCGGTTCAAATTGGAAAGTATCGACTGCTATTTATTACTAACGGAGGTAAGAAGTGAGCGTTCCAGCCCGCGCATATTTGAGCATCGGTGAAGTATTAGGAAAGCTCCGTGGCGAATTTCCAGATGTCACCATCTCAAAGATTCGCTTCCTCGAATCAGAGGGGTTGATCGAACCACAGCGAACTCCTTCAGGCTATAGAAAATTCTCACATCATGATGTTGATCGTTTGAGATATGTGCTCGCAGCGCAGCGGGACCACTACTTGCCATTGAAAGTTATTAAAGATCACCTCGATGCACTAGACCGAGGGCTGGAACCACCAGCGCTTCCAGGAGCAACAGCGCTAGCGCCACGCGTTGCGACTGTTGATGGTGAGAAACTTTATGGAGAAAGTTCTGATCTCAAACTTTCCCGAAGTGAATTGCTCGAAAGTTCACAACTCAACGAAGCTCAATTATCGGAGTTAGAGAGTTACGGGCTCATTCAAAGTTTTAATAAACACTTTGATGGTGATGCGCTCGCTATTGCACGTGCGGTCGCTGAGATTTCGGCATTTGGAATCGAGGCGCGACACCTTCGCTCCTTTAAGACTGCAGCTGAGCGCGAGATAGGGCTTATTGAGCAGGTAATTACTCCACTACTTCGTCAGAAGGGAAGTGAAGCGAAGGCACGCGCGGAGGAAGTTGAACGTCAATTGGGGGGGTTAACTCTCAAAATACATTCAGCGCTAGTGCGTAGTGGATTGCGCAATAGCAGATAAAAGTAATTTTCACTCGGTGTGTCAGAAGAATAAGTCGTAGGATGGCGCCGTGAGCGAAAATTCGAGTGCGAGTTCTAGAGATTTGAGCGATGCCAGCAAGATGGATGTTGTTGGTGTGCGCGTAGAGATGCCTTCGAGTCAGCCAATCGTCTTACTCAAGGAAATTGATGGGAAAAGGTTTTTACCAATTTGGATAGGCGCAGTTGAGGCAACTGCGATCGCCTTTGCACAACAAGGGGTAGAGCCGCCACGTCCGTTAACCCACGATCTACTGAAAAACGTCATCTCTGCTACCGGCAACGCTGTTACGGAAGTTCATCTCACTGGCGTTCGCGATGGAATCTTCTATGCAGAATTAATTTTTGCTAATGGTTTAGAAATCTCGGCACGCCCTTCAGATGCAATTGCACTCGCGCTTCGCACTGGCTCTCCCATTTATGGAGCGCACTCCCTTCTTGCTGAAGCAGGAATTGAAATGAACGAAGGGGGAGAAGAGGATGAGGGCGAGGTCGAGCGTTTTCGTGAGTTTCTCGATCAAATTGACCCGGAAGATTTCGCCATTTAATTAAGTAAATCGCCAGGGAGCACTATCGCCGGGAAGTGGCGAGAGATACCCTCTCTCACATGCTCGACCACCAAATGAAACTCTACCTGCGTCTAGGTGCAGCATTTATCGCTATTGCAGCGCTCCTCTCTCTCGTGGCGCCGTCGCGGTTAGCTACCTCGCTGGGTTTGCCGCTCGATCTAGACCCCGTTGTGACGCTCTGGAACATTCGGGTGAGCGGAGCGATTCTTTTACCTCTGGCAGGCTTCATGGCCCTTGCTGCCGCTTTTTTCCCGGAACGAGCGCTCCGTCAGAGCGGCGCTCTAATGCTCTTCTTTCTCGTGCTAGTGGGGGCGCTTTTAGTGATGACGCCAGGGCCATGGCGATGGGGGCGGGGGATCTTTTTGATTCTCGCGGCGCTCTTTCTTGGCCTCTACATCAAAGCGCTACGATCTCGCCTTCGCCATCGTTGAATTCACGCGTCCCGAGTACTCTTCAAGAAGAAACTCTCAACTTTCACTTGAGGTTCAGTGTGTCGGTCATTGTGGGCGAGAGGGTGTCGATTTACTATTAACCTCTTCCCCGAGCTTTAGGAGCCTTTCGGCCATGCCTCATTCAATTAATGAAAACGCTGGGTATCGTGGCGCAATAGCCTGCTCTGCTGCAGGAATTTCCTACCGGCAATTGGATTACTGGGCGCGCACCGGGTTGGTCGAGCCAACCATTCGCTCCGCCTCTGGTTCCGGCACCTCCCGCCTCTACAGCTTTCGAGACATACTCGTCTTGAAGATCGTAAAACGTCTTCTCGATACTGGAATCTCCCTGCAAAACGTTCGAAGCGCCGTGGAGCATTTACGCGCCCGTGGAACTGAAGATTTGGCAACTCTCACTCTTATGAGTGATGGCGCCTCGATTTACGAATGCGCCAGCGCCGATGACGTTATTGATTTGCTCGCTGGGGGACAGGGCGTTTTCGGCATCGCGATCGGTAGCGTCTGGCGTGAAGTCGAAGGGACTTTGGCAGAGCTTCCGAGCGAGGAAGATGGCCCAGCAGATTTAACAAACTCCACAGACGAGTTATCGATTCGCAGAAATCGAAAAGGCGCGTAATCCCAGCCTAATTGGTAGGAGTTTCCGTTCACCTCGCGCCGCAACGAGCATTACCGAGCGCTTGGCCATAGCATCTTCCCTGTCGGGCAATTTCCCCAGCCTGCTGTAATGAGCACATCAACTGAACAAATTGAGAACTCACGTTGACTATAGGGCGGGCAGATAAATAATGGTTGAGAAATTTGCTGAGGAAGATTTCTCGCGCGCCTTCCAATCTCGCCATATCGGGCCACGCGGCCGTGAGATTGATCGAATGCTTCATTTTCTCAATTTGGCACATTTAGAAGAGTTGATCGAGCGAACGATTCCAAAATCAATCCGAACCTCACTCGATGAAAAGAAACTTCCGCAAGCGTTGAGTGAGGCCCAAGTTACCGAGAAACTCAGAGCCATTGCTGGAAAAAATAAAGTGGTTACATCAATGATTGGTTTGGGGTATTACGACACCGAACTTCCACCAGTAATTAAGCGTAATGTTTTAGAAAATCCAGCGTGGTACACCGCATACACTCCTTACCAACCTGAAATTAGCCAAGGAAGATTAGAGACGTTATTCCTCTTTCAGACAGTAGTTTCTGATTTAACTAGTCTTCCGGTGAGCAATGCATCGATGCTCGATGAACCTACGGCAGCGGCTGAAGCGATGACCCTTGCTAGAAGGTTATGGAAGGGAAACGAGAGCGCGCCATTTCTTATTGATGAAAATACCCATCCGCAGACAGTCGCGGTTATTGAAACCCGCGCTGAACCATTGGGGATTCGAATTGTAAAAGTAGATATTTCACAACCGCTTCCAGAAGGTTTTGCAGTTCTCATTAGCTATCCCGCAAGCCGCGGTGAGCTGCGCTCTCCGGCTAGAGCGATTGAATCAATTCATAAAATGGGCGGTTTTGCGATAGCGGCAACTGATTTACTAGCGCTGACGTTATTTACCTCACCGGGGGAGTGGGGTTTTGACATCGCGGTTGGTTCAGCGCAACGTTTTGGCGTTCCCATGGGATTTGGCGGACCACATGCCGGTTTCCTTGCGGTGCGGGAAGGAATGGAACGATCAATACCTGGCCGCCTAGTTGGCGAGAGTATTGATGCCCACGGTAATCGTGCTTACCGCTTAGCGCTCCAAACACGAGAGCAACATATCCGCCGCGAAAAAGCCACAAGTAATATTTGTACCGCGCAAGCTCTGCTTGCAAATATCTCCGCGCTATATGCGATGTGGCATGGCGCTGATGGCCTGAAAATGATTGCCCGCAGAATTAAAATCTTTACTGATTCACTTTCGCAAAGCGCCAAGAATGCTGGCCTAGCGGTAGGCGATCAAGTGCGATTCGATACGGTGACCATTGAAAATGTAGATGCTGAGAAATTACGGCAACAAATTCTCGCTGAGGGAATTAACATCTGCATTCGGGATGAGAACACTATCTCTATCTCGTTTGATGAAAAGAGTTCGAGTGAACACCTAGATGCCTTGGGCAGGGGATTGGGTTTTGTTATCGAGAGATATGAAGAGAAACTGCCAGATTCATACAAGCGAAAAACGAAGTTCCTAACCGATCCCATATTCTCATCGAAACAGAGCGAGACGTCGATGATGAGATATCTACGTTCACTTGCCGATAAAGATCTTGCTCTAGATCGCACGATGATTCCACTCGGTTCCTGCACTATGAAATTAAATGCCGCAACTGAAATGGAATCCATTACCTGGCCAGAATTTGCCTCCCTACATCCATTTGCTCCACTAGATCAATCACAAGGAACGAGACAGATTATCGAGGAGCTCTCGAGTTGGTTAGTTGAAGTTACTGGCTACGATGCAGTTTCACTCCAACCAAATGCTGGGTCACAAGGAGAGTTTGCAGGCTTACTCGCAATCCGCGCCTATCACCGAGCTCGTGGGGATGAGCACCGAGATATCTGTTTGATTCCTTCCAGTGCACATGGAACGAATGCAGCGAGCGCTGTGATGGCAGGAATGAAAGTTGCTGTTGTAAATTGCGATGATTCTGGAAATGTTGATATTGAAGATTTAGCGAAGAAAATTTCCGAACATAAAAATTCACTCGCAGCGCTGATGGTCACCTATCCATCCACTCACGGAGTATATGAAGACACAATCACTGAGATCTGCCAGATGATTCACGATGCTGGGGGACAAGTTTATGTTGATGGTGCCAACCTCAATGCGCTAGTTGGTTTAGCTAAACCGGGGAAATTCGGTGCAGATGTTTCGCACCTCAATCTTCACAAGACATTTTGCATTCCACATGGAGGTGGCGGACCAGGAGTTGGCCCCATCGGCGTAAAAGAACACCTTGCTCCTTATCTACCAAACCATCCTTTGGATTCGAGCGCCGGCCCAAAGAGCGGTGTGGGTCCAATCTCTGGCGCTCCGTTTGGCTCAGCGGGAATTCTTACCATTCCGTGGAGCTATATTCATTTGATGGGTGGTGCAGGACTAAAGGAAGCAACAGAGATGGCAATCTTGTCTGCAAATTACCTAGCGAAAAAACTTGATCCACTCTTTCCCGTTCTTTACAAGGGGCGTGAAGGCTTTATTGCCCATGAGTGCATCATCGACATTCGACCGCTCAATAAATCTGTCGGAGTGAGCGTTGATGACATTGCTAAACGATTAATGGATGGTGGATTTCATGCTCCAACCGTGTCGTTCCCCGTTGCGGGAACGCTCATGATCGAACCAACTGAATCAGAAGATCTTGCAGAGCTCGAAAGGTTTATCTCCGCTTTCACTGCCATACGGGAAGAAATTCGGGCTATTGAAAGAGGGGAGCAGTCGATAGAGGAGTCACCGCTGCGCCACGCACCCCATACCGCCAAATCCTTAATCTCCGATTGGAATCAAAGTTACCCAGCGATACAAGGCGCTTATCTAATGGCTGAGCAGCGAATAGAGGCGCCGCGCAGCGGAGATCCAGGGAAATACTGGCCACCCGTTGGGCGAATTGATGGGGCGCACGGGGATAGGAATTTAGTCTGCGCTTGCCCAAGGCCCGAGGAGCTGGCATTCTCTGGGCTCTCTGTAACTTGACATAATGTTGCTTATCGGCGATACAGCCAAAACCGCCTAAACCCGAAGAGCCCTGCCAGCAGCGCTATGACCAGGCTCCCATATTCGATCCAGAGCCCATTTCGCCCCGCTGGTGTATTGCCTTCATATAAGGGCAACGTTGCCGTCAATGAGCCAGTTGTGTATGGAGCTAGTGCGGAGATTATTTGGCCACGAGAATTGATCATTGCGCTAACACCCACCGTAGATATAGACGCTATCGATCGGTGGTGCTCTAGAGCTCGTGAGCGGGTTATTTGGAGTTGTTGGCGAGATTGAGCTGACTGACCATAGGTGGCGTTATTGGTCTGCGCAATGAAGATATTGCTCTCTTTAACAGCCTGGCGGACTAGGTGGTCATCCGCGACCTCAAAGCAGATCAGTGGGGCAATTATTGCTTTGTCGATAAAATGATATTTCCAGGAGGTTCCGGGAATGAAATCGGTAACTTGATCGACCAGCGGGGAAAGACTTGCCGCGAGAGATCTAAGGGGTATGTACTCGCCAAAGGGAGCTAAATGTTGCTTTTGGTAGATCGAGGCTGCCCCGCCGTCTCTCCAGAGTATCGACAGGTTTACCGGGCGATTGAGATTATCTTTGCCAACTGAGCCAAAAATAATCGGGGCATTTACTTTTGCGACCAAGTCGGTGATCTCTTCCCTGCCGGATTTAAGAGGATCAATATCCGCTCCATCTTCAGGCCAGATGTATACATCAGGAGGATTCGATGTGGATGCCACGGATGCTCGTAACGTTTCGCCTGAGTGATTTTCAAAAACTTTCCGGACTTGGGTGCTGATTTCATAACCTAGACGAGGCACATTTCCCTGCACTGATGTCATCGTGATACTGCCAACTGATGGGAGAGTAAATGACGGAATGAATGCGAAGAGAATAAGCACCGGTATCCAATAAAGACGGAAGTTGGTAAGTATTTGATAAAGAGCAACGCCACAGAAAACTAGGAGAAATGATCCTCCGGCGATTCCAATATAAGGAAGAGTTTCAGAATACGGCGAATCAACAGTTAAGTAACCGGCTCTCCCCCAGGCAAAGCCTCCAAAGGGAAAACGATTGCGGAAAAATTCGATTGCAACCCAGAAGGCTGGAAAAATAATTCCAATATACTTTTTATCTTTTAAGGCGAGCGCTAGTGGAATATAGAAGAGTGCAGACATCAATGTGAGCAACAACCATGGAAGCGCACCTACAAAACTACTCGACCAATGGAGCATGGGCGCAAAAAAACCAAGCGCGAAAAGAAATGAGAGTAAAGCTCGAAATTTTGCCCTCTGATTAATTGTGTGCAGAATAAATAAGGCTGTTGCCAAAGGCAATAACCACCACTGCGCTATCGGCGCAAAAGAGCCAGAAGCCAGAAGTCCAATTAAAAAAATCCATAGCGCGCGAATCACTGCCCTACCCTAACGAAAGAGCTGATAGCAATCTGCCGACACTGGTTCCAACTCCATATTCATTGACAATTTGAGTCAATTTTTCTTGATCTGCAATCTTTTTCGGAATTTGCAGCGGAATTTCTGGGAGGCGCAAATCGCGGACACAGGTAACAACTGGCTCCGCTCGGTGCAGATAATCTCGCCCATCGAGAATTTTCTTCGCCAATGAATTTCCAAGGCGGGCATCGTTTCCTTCTGCAGCGGCGATAATCTCAGGAACTGTTGAGAATAAGTTAACTATCTTTGCGGCACCTTTCTCACCGATGCCCCGAACCCCAGGTAACCCATCAGAAGGATCGCCTCGCAGTAGCGCCATCAACGCATAACGCTCCCCTGGTATTCCATATCTGTGAGATATCCAATTAAGGTCGACCAATTCATGGCTTGAGATGCCTTTCGCAAGATATGCAACAGAAATTGGTTTTGCATCATCAACTAACTGAAATAAATCGCGGTCACCCGTGGCAATGACAATCTTTGTTTTTTCTCTTGTTGCTAAAGTGGCGATGACATCATCTGCCTCGTAATCATCAATTCCAACAACTGGCAACCCAATTGCATCGAGTATGTCGAGAATAATCGGCGTTTGGTTCTCAAGATCTATTTCATTTTGCAAAACATCGGAGTCTTCACTCGGCAAGTCCCGCGCTGCTTTATATTCGGGTAAAAGTTCTGTTCGCCAAGTTGGTCGCCAATCCCCATCTAAACATGCAACGATCTGCTTAGGTTGATAGACCGCAGTCAAACGTGCAACGCTATCCAAAAAACCTCGAATGGCATTTACCGGCTGGCCAGAAGGTGAACGAAGTGAATCTGGCATTCCGTAGAAAGCTCGGTACCATAACGACGCGCTATCGAGAAGAAGGATCATCCGACCAACTCCGAATAAGCAATGACTCCACGACGTAACAGCGTTATTCCTTCACGTGCATAGACCGCGAGGCTATCTGAGGCCTCTGATATTTGCATCAATAAGTCGATAAGTTGTTTAACGATGCGGACAAAATCACCAGCGGGAAGCTCCGCAAGCGTAAGTGTTTCTTGTAGATCCCCGCCGCTAGCCCATTTGTAAATTGCGGCTGCCACTCCTCCATCAAGCTCGCGCATAGTTTGTAATGAATTCTTCTGCTCTAAACCACGAATTTCAAGCCATAATTTCTCTAGGGAACTGATTGTTGAGAGTACGTTTTTATTTCTCGCAAGGTTTTTATGCGGTTCATCACTTCTGGATTCATAGACAAATACCGATAAGGTTGAAACGAGCTCAATGGAGTCAAGAGTGCTAAAGAAATTTCTTTGAATGGCTTCAGCTAAAACTAAATCAGCATCAGAATAAATCTTGGCAAGCATTTCTCCTTTGTTTGTGACCTTATCTCCAGCTAGATAATCGAGCTTTTGCAGAACGTTACAAAGTCGATCAAAAGTTCGTGGGATTACATTTGTTCGTCCTAAAATTTTCGAGTGCAGATCTTCTAATTCGCTTTCAATCCGAGCAACTCTTTCGCCAATGCGCGCGTGCTCCTCGCGATCTGGGCAATCATGGCAAGGGTGTGTTCGAAGCTGCGATTTAAATTCATTTAATTCCGATTCAATCTCTGAACTTCTGCCACTCGGTCGCAGACCACTTCTTTTATAGGTT
>RFXN01000061.1 GCA_009921625.1 Candidatus Fonsibacter lacus
TGGGATAGGTAATTGTGCCGCCAATCCAAATACCGCTTGCGTTGAATCATTCTCAATCACAACAAGCGATGGGAAAGAAGTCATCGCAAAGCCGCTCTCGAAATTCCCGAAAGATGCCAAGGAATTCTCCGGCAAGGTAAATAGTGATGGCAGTGGTTATGCTGCTGGCCTTGCGAGTTGGATTTGGCGCGCCGAAGGCGACGGGCCAGGAAGTGAACACGATTATCTACTCACTGGGTACGTCCAATCAGGTGGTCAAAATAGAAATCAATCGTGGGATGATTTACACGTTATCCAATTCTTCTTTGAAGTTGTACCAATTGTTCGTGAGAGCTCCTCGCTCGTAAAAGCGCCAGAGAAAATTTCTCAAAAACGAGTCGGTAAGAATTACTCAGAAGTGATGTCAACTAATTATGAATCAGCGTGCTTTGCCAATGACACGGGTATCTGCCTACATCGTAGAGATTTTCCAACAAAATCTCGGTTGAAAGTTACCCTGCAATTACCTAAATTCATTTCGGGATGGCTTAATGGTCGCCTCAATAAACCAACGGTTACCTCTGCACCGCTCTCTCCTTCCTACGATCGAGTAGTGGTTGATGCCGGTCCGGAACAGAATATATTTGCTGGAAATTGGATGAAGAAATCTTCACTTCCAAAATTGACGTTCAAAACCGATGCAGCAGCGCGTATGTTTACCGGATTAACAAATGGCGATAATCCGATGAGCCTTCGTGATTCTGGAGAGGATGGCGCCCTTGATGCTTATGAAACATGGGCTCCATATTTGGGTGAGAAAGCTTTTGCGATAAATGAAACATGGACCTTGAGTAATGCTCGAGTAGATAATCCCTCTTCCTGCGTAAAGAAGGGCGCCGGTGTACAAGGCGTTGTCGCAACCAATGCAAGCGCGTATGAAGCGACTGCTCCGACATATGATAAATCTACTGGCACCTTAAATTACAAAGTGGCAGCGCCACATTTCGCTCCCGACGGTAAAACAGAAAATATCGGCACCTACGGCCTTTCGATGTCAACCTCCCTCATCAAATGTATGTATGGAGTTGATCAACTTCCGACCTCTGCTTCGATTTCTATTACTGCAAGCGATGGCAAAGAGCGAGTTTCCACTGTCGCGCTCCAGCAAGTTGGAAATTGGGTTCATTTAAGCGCCGATAATTTTACTTTCTCATCACCCACGTTAAAAATAAAACTTAATCAGAGCGCAGCTCCGGCATCAGATAATTCATCAGCAGGAAGTTCAGCACCCACAAAGAGCGCAGCGCCAGCAGCAGCTGCAGCGCCAAAAATTTCGATTACCTGCGTCAAAGGAAAAGTAATAAAAAAGGTGATTGGTACCGCGCCTAAATGCCCTGCTGGATTTAAAAAGAAGTAGCGAGCTCCTCTCGGAGCGCTTCACTAATCACTCGAGGTGAGTAGCCCTTCCGCGCCAGAAGGCTATGTACTCGACGACGCTTTACCTCATCATCAAAGCGCGAAAGGCTCCGTAACTTTTTTGCAACTAAATGTCGTGCTGCTATTACCTCGTCATTGTGAGAGATCTGAGCAAGGACTTCATCGATTAACTCTGGTGCGATAACTTTTTTTCGTAGCTCTTGAGCTAGCACTCGCCTTGAGAGCCCTTTACTTCGATGCCTAAGTTGCGACCACTCTTCGGCAAAGGCGCGATCATCAATTAAGCGTTGTGCTACTAAACGATCTAGAAGTCGATCGATAATCTCATCAGGTACTAGTTTTTTCCGTAAATGTTGAGCAAGCTCACCCCTACTTCGAGCGCGACGAGAGAGCGCATCAATAGCAATCTTTGTCGCAATCGAGTAGGGATCGGGCTCGTAATCCATTCCGTTATGGAAAGTTCTCTTAGAAGTCGATATCCGCGCTTGAGACTGCCTCTTCAACAGCCGCTGCTAACGCAGGATCAATTTGGCCGATTGAGTATTGGCTACGAATCTTCTTCTCAATCTCATCAGCGAGATCTGGATTATCGCGAAGGAATGCGCGGGCATTCTCTTTACCTTGGCCAAGTTGATCACCTTCGTAGGTAATCCATGCCCCGCTCTTCTTGACGATTCCCGCCTCAACGCCGAGGTCGATAAGAGAACCTTCGCGTGAGATGCCAACGCCGTAGATGATGTCAAACTCTGCTTGCTTAAATGGTGGGGCCATCTTGTTCTTAACCACCTTGACCCGGGTTCGGTTACCAACAGCTTCTTGGCCATCTTTTAGCGTTTCGATGCGACGGACATCGAGACGAATCGATGCATAGAACTTCAGCGCTTTTCCACCAGTAGTTGTCTCCGGTGAACCGAAGAAGACACCAATCTTCTCGCGGAGCTGATTGATAAATATTGCGGTGGTATTGGAGCTATGGAGCGCACCAGTGATCTTTCGAAGCGCCTGTGACATCAGTCGAGCTTGAAGACCGACATGTGAATCGCCCATCTCACCTTCGATTTCAGCGCGCGGTACAAGAGCTGCGACCGAGTCGATAACAACAATGTCGATGGCGCCAGAGCGAATCAACATATCCATAATTTCAAGAGCTTGTTCACCAGTATCTGGTTGCGAGACAAGAAGCGCATCGATATCAACACCAAGCTTCTTTGCATACTCAGGATCGAGAGCATGCTCTGCATCGATAAATGCTGCGATACCACCAGCGCGTTGCACATTGGCAATCGCATGGAGCGCAACAGTTGTCTTACCGCTTGACTCAGGGCCATAAATTTCTACAACGCGGCCACGAGGTAGGCCGCCAATACCGAGCGCTAAATCGAGCGCGATTGATCCGGTTGGGATTACTTCAGTTATCTCAGCGCGACGCTCACCCATCCGCATCACGGAGCCTTTGCCATATTGGCGTTCGATTTGGGCTAGCGCAGTATCAAGGGCCTTTGCCTTCTCAACGCTTGCCTTTGACTTTCCGTTGCTATCGCCAGCCTTCTCGCTAGCTCCCTCTTTTGCTTCTCGTGCCATTTCCTTGCCCGCCTTCCTCTCACAGACCTTCTTGGTCTGGTCTGGCCCGGCTCGTTTACTTTACGAGCCCTGCTCTACTTCTTACGTGGCTTGACGGTACGGCTCGCCACTGACAGGAAAAGGGTATCCGAACAGATGTTCGAACGCTACTCACACCTCTCCGACACGCCGGAGCGCAGCCCCAATATCCCCACCTACTGCTCTCCGCTCTCACCAACGCTCTCCCGGACGTGATCCTGGTTCCACGAACGCTCGCGCCCTCGCCCATGAGGCTCAGCCCTGAGGTAGCCATCGAAATGGGAGGGAGATCGGTGAAAAGAATTGCGAAAGGAGCCATCGTAAAACTAATTCCCCACTCTCTCGTGAGCAATAGAGCACAGATTGCAAGGTCTTACGGACTTCGCTCCACTTCTCACTCTCCGAGATTGTGACCATTCGAGCGATTAAGTGTGGTTCTAGTTCAGCAACTTTACGAAGAGCGCTATTGTCAAAGATATCTCGCGAAAGTAAATAGAGGGCTTCGGTTCGATGTGAAGCGCCCTTAGCCAGCTCGCTCATCCGTGCGATTTCAGAATCAAAGAGCGCATGGAGAATCTCTTCTTTGTCGCGAAAGTGGTTGTACAAAGTTGCCCGTGCAACGCGAGAGCGATCAGCAATCGTGATCATATTTGCCTCGCGCACGCCAACTTCAGAGAGGAGGCCATGAGCGTCATTGATTCTGAAACCTCAAGGAGAAGTTGAGAGATTGGTAGCTGAAGAGCTGCGCAGATAGCTGCCAGGAGTTCTGATGAAGCTTCTTTCTGTCCTCGCTCAATCTCACTCAAATAGCCGAGCGATACTGAAGCCTCACGAGAGAGCTGGCGCAGAGTCTGACCTTGTTCGCTACGAACGCGACGAAGCGCGGCGCCAATATGGCTGCGCAAAAGAGTATCTCCGCCCTTAGCGGTCGCCTTATTGACAGCGTTGATGTGCTTCATCCTCTAAGGATACGGGTAAAAAGTGCAAAAGCGCGGGCAATTGTCTCGCCCCGAACCTCTTGGCGATCGCCAGAGAGCGAGAGGAGCTCGCTTTCCGGCGCGCCACCTCTGTGCGCCACCGCGATCCAGACTGTTCCGGCGGCAACGCCCTCGCTAGCTCCAGGGCCAGCGACTCCCGTCGTTGCGATAGCCCAGCTACTGCCAAAGGCATCTAGCGCGCCATGAGCCATCGCCGAAGCGACCTCTGCGCTCACAACTCCATGTTTGGTTATTAACTCATGATCCACTCTTAACAGTGAACTTTTCGCCGCAACGCTGTACGCAACGACCCCGCCAAGAAATACATCAGAGGAACCTGGAATTTCGGTCATTGCGCCACTTATCAATCCCCCCGTTATCGATTCAGCAGTTGCCAGAGTACTTTGTGAACTTCTCAAGAGCTCTAGAATTTCTTGCGCTGATTGATGTAGAGAACCACTCATCGCGAAGAATCCTCTGTAATTGCTTTAGGTGCGGTCAACGCCTTAACAAAATATTCGCCACCGGTATAGAGGGTAATTGCGATTGCCATATACATAAAGATGTCGCGAGCGGTATGAAGCGATGGATTTAGCGGAAGGACGTAAAAACCTGTCGCAAATCCCTGGGTGAAGGTCTTAAGTTTTCCACCACGACTTGCTGGAATTATTCGACCACCTAATCGCACCACAAAAAGTCGCAATAACGTTACTGCCAACTCGCGTCCGAGAATTGCAAAAGTAATCCACCATGGAAGATCACCTAAAAGTGATAGACCAGTAAGCGCTGATCCAACCAATAATTTATCGGCTACAGGATCGAGAAACTTTCCAAGTTCAGTAATCTGCTTTCGTGCTCGCGCTAAACGCCCATCGAGAATATCGGTCATGCCAACAATAAAAAATCCCCACCAAGCGATAATTCGCCATTGAGGGTCGTTTCCTGAGTGGTACATCAGCGCTGCAAAACAGAGGGGGATTAATAGAATTCTAAGAATTGTTAAGGCATTAGGAAGATTAAACATCGCTAACATGGCTAGTTGTCTACCTCGCTTAACCTATTACTTCAGCAATCAAATCTGCGCCATCAGATTTCACCACTGTGCCACGCAGATACTTGCCTACTGCACATTCTGAATCCGATGTATTCTTTACATTAAATCGAGTAGTGCCATCGACCTCTGGCCCTTGATGCGCAGCCCTTCCCTCTCCTGAAACATCTTCAATAAGAACTCGAACCTCCTCGCCTATTCGCTGGTTCGCTCGTTCCGCAAGCATCTGATCAGCAAGCGACGCGCAAATCTCCACTCGAGCCTTGATCTCTCGCTCGCTAAGTTGGCGTTCAAGGCTCTGCGCTTCGGTTCCCTCTTCGTCGCTATAACCAAAGATGCCTATCGCATCTAATCGCGCGAGTGAAAGGAAATCCAAAAGTGTTTGGAAATCTTCTTCACTCTCACCAGGGAATCCCAGAATAAAATTGGATCGAATCCCTGCATGTGGAGATTTACTTCTAATGGAATCGATTAATTCGAGAAATTTATCTTTATCTCCAAAGCGGCGCATTCGCCGTAAGGTATCTGCGCTAGCATGTTGAAATGAAAGATCAAAATAGGGAGCAACTTTATCGATTCCGGTAATGGCATCAATGAGCGATGGTCGCATCTCTGCTGGCTGCAAATAAGAGACGCGCACACGTTCAACTCCAGGGATCTCTGCTAATTCAGGAAGAAGTTTTTCTAGGGCTTGCAAATCACCAAGATCTTTCCCATACGAGGTGGTGTTCTCGCTAACGAGAAATAACTCTGACACACCTTCATTAGCGAGCCATAGCGCCTCGGAGAGAATTTCTTCTGCTGGCCTGGAAATGAAAGCGCCACGAAAGTATGGAATGGCACAAAATGTGCACCTACGATCGCATCCTGATGCAATCTTTAATGGCGCAACAGGT
>RFXN01000062.1 GCA_009921625.1 Candidatus Fonsibacter lacus
GAAGTAAAAATCTTGGCCGATTCTGCGCGTAGCGCTCGTGAGGCGGCGGATGCTCTCGGAGTACAAGTGGGGCAAATTTGTTCTTCACTTATTTTTTCCGTTGAAGGTAAGCCACTATTAATTCTCACCTCGGGTCGCCACCGCGTTGATACCGATCTTGTTGCAAAAACGCTCAAAGTGGCAAAGCTCGATCGGGCTGATGCCGATCTTGTTCGTGAGGCAACAGGTTTCGCCATAGGCGGCGTAGCTCCCGTTGGCCATACCCAAGCAATACCTACTTATATAGATAGCGCACTTAATGAACATGAAGTCATTTGGGCCGCCGCCGGCCATCCCCATGCAGTTTTTCCTACAACTTTCGCTGAGCTCGTGGCCATCACCGGTGGCGAGGTAATAGCGGTGGCAGAGCAGTAGCTTTCTGCGAGAGAATCACCAAGTGGCCGTAAAGTTCCAACGCTTCGCCCCCTTTTCTACTAGTGGCAATAGGGGCTCATCAACGCTCGATGCGCCGATATTGCTCATTCATGGAATGGGTTCAGCCAATACAGTGTGGAAGCCAATAATTCCCGCCCTGCAAGAACTTGGTGAAGTTATCACCTGCTTACTTCCCGGCCATGGCGGAAACCCACTTGACCCAAGAGTTGCAATGGATCCGCGTTCTCTAGCAGCGCATCTGAGCGAAGAGATGGCCAGAGAGGGAATAGGGCGAGCACACATAGTTGGAAATTCATTAGGCGGATGGATCTCATTGGAATTAGCGGCGCATTTCCCTAAACATGTGAAATCAGTTTGCGCGATAGCGCCAGCTGGGCTCTGGTTACACCCCTTCTTCTTCCGAGTGCCAGGAACTGACGCCGCAAAACGTATTGCTGATCGAACCTCAAAATTTGCCCATGTCGCACTCAGGCTTACACCGGCACGCCAACTTGGATTCTCACGCGTATCTCCTCGGTGGCGAGAAATAAGTTACGAAACCATGCTCGATGCAACTATCGCAATGGCGCAATCTGATGGCTACTACTCAGCATGGGATGCATTCCTTGATAAAAGATTTGATACGCCTATCGATTCCTCAATTCCTCTAACAGTTCTCTTTGGCGAAAAAGACCGCGCACTTCCGGCCAATACTTGCCAGGAGCGCTCATTGGTTCCCGCGCATACTCGTTGGGTAATTCTGAAAGAGACTGGCCACGCACCAATGTGGGATAGCCCAAATGAAGTGGTTGCTGAAATCAGCCATCTTGTTCGATTATGAGAATCACGCTCTTCATCTGGCGAATTAAAACGCGATTTATTCCCATCGCATTCCTACGAATGGCTCTTGACCGACTCTATCTCCGACGCCTTGCTGGAATATCTTTTTATAAACTCTTAGGCACCGGCAAGGGTGAAACGTTTACTCCCCGAGATGCTGATTTATGGCAGTGGGGTTTGCTTGTGGTGGGCGATGAATTAGCGGTCAACGAAGTGAAGGCATCACAAATCGTTAAACGTTGGAATAGCAGTTCAATCGAAAGCGCAATCTTTGATTTAGAAACTCTCTCATCACATGGCAAGTGGGCAGAGCGCGAACCATTTCTTTCACGCCACTCTCCTTCAGAGATAAAGAGTGAGCCACTTGCAATCGCGGCCATTACCCGAGCTCGGATTAAATGGCGCAAGAACCTGATTTTTTGGCGCGCCGTACCACCGGTTATTACCGCGCTAGACAACGCCCCTGGGTTAATTGCCGCCATTGGAATTGGCGAGGCGCCGATTGGTCTGCAGGGCACCTTCTCAATCTGGCGCGATGGTAAATCCCTCCGAGATTTTGCCTATAAATCTCCCGCCCATAATCAGGCTATCGAAGCAACAAAGGAGATTGGTTGGTATAGCGAAGAGCTTTTTGCCAGATTCTCAGTGGTAGCGGTTTCAGGCTCAATTAATGGAATCACCTTAAATAATACGGCAGACTAACTCTGTGTCCATTCGTAATTACACTCCACGTCGTCGTGAGCGCCGTGGAGCTAGCCGACTCGAAAAGATCCTTCTCTGGGGATCACTGGCGGTGGCGGTTGGCTTTCAAATCTCCTACCCATTATTAGAGGGAGAAGCGCTCCGGCTGATCACCATTGGCACCGTATATGCCGCAGCCATTGCCACATTGATAAGTGCTTACCTCTCCCATGGCAGCACTTATTTCGTTCGATACTTTCTCATAACCTTTATTTTCGGCTTAGCTATTGAACATATCGGAGTAAGCACAGGTTGGCCTTTTGGCAGCTACTCGTATGACATTTCACTTGGCGCTTTTTTATTTAGCATCCCCCTGGTAGTTCCCTTCGCCTGGATGATGCTCACCCACCCAATATTGATTGCCGCTAGAGCGCTTTCGCCACGATGGACTGTAGTTGTCGGTGGCTTTGCCCTGATGTCATGGGATCTTTTTCTCGATCCGCAAATGGTTAGCGCCGGAAAGTGGAGATGGAGTGATACCTCACCACACGTACCATTCCAACCTGAGATACCGCTTTCAAATACCTTTGGTTGGCTGCTCTCCGGAATTCTTCTCATGGCGCTACTTCAACTGCTCCTCCCCCGTGAACGGAGAAAGAATGGCGTGAACACCAGCGCGGGCGATTCACTATTGATCTGGACTTGGTTCTCTGGTGTGGTCGGCAACATCTTCTTCTTCTCACGTCCAGGAGTCGCTCTCGTGGGTGGCCTTTCCTTTGGAATCTTCCTCTTTCCCTATCTATTTAAACGTTGGATAAATCAACAGTGACTTCCATACTTTTTATCATTGCTCTATTCCTTGCGCTCCACTCGATAATCAATGGCTTACTACTGCGACGGCCAGGAAATAAAGAGGTGATACGCGAACGCGTTGCCATTCTGATCCCAGCGCGAAACGAGGCGCTAAATATCGGCGCCTGTTTGGAGAAAGTCCTCGCTCAGTCCAATTTAGAAAATTTCACTGTAACTGTCTTAGATGATTCTTCGACGGATGACACAAACCAGATCGTGAAAAGTTTTCTCGATAACTATAAAATTCTCTCGTTACGTTACGGTGCAGAACTTCCGGAAGGATGGACGGGAAAGAACTTTGCCTGTTGGCAATTAGCGAACGCCGCCATAGGTGGGACTGATCCGAAATACCTAGTTTTCATCGATGCCGATGTCAGATTGCAACCCTATGCAGTAGCCAGATCTATTAATGCACTTGCAAAGTATCGATGGAAATTTATCTCGCCCTACCCAAAGCAGAGCGCAAAAACTATTTCCGAATGGTTAATCCAACCACTTCTCCAGTGGAGTTGGATCACCACGCTACCGTTGCGAATCGCAGAGAAATCTCTACGACCTGAACTCACTGCCGCCAATGGTCAATTTCTAATTCTTGAGACAGATGCATACTTCACTTCAGGTGGCCATAAAGCAATCCATGAAGAAGTTCTCGACGATATTCACCTCGCTCGGCAGATGAAACGAAGCGGCTTTCACGGAAACGTCATTGATGGCAGTCGCGTCGCAGAGTGCCGCATGTATCGCTCATGGGATGAGTTGCGAAATGGATACTCTAAATCACTCTGGTCTGCCTTCGGCTCTTTCTCTGGCTCACTCCTTGTCATCATCTTTCTCTTCTCACTATATGTATTTCCATTATTCATCGCGCTACTTGGTTGGCAGTGGGGCATCTCACTCCTATTGTGCGCACTTGTCTCTCGAATAATGGCAGCGCTGCGTAGCCAATCATCTCTAACGAGCGCTCTATTCCATCCCATTGCAATCGCAGTTCTCTGTTATTTGATCCTTCGCTCGTGGTGGCTAAAGCGAAAAAATCGTTTGGAATGGAAATCGCGAGCGTTATGAATCAGAGATCTAAAACAACACCTGATGACTCTGTAATTGTTATTGGTGGTGGTCTTGGTGGTTTAAGCGCTGCTATTAGACTTGCCAAGCAAGGTTTTCGCGTGCACCTCTTTGAGCGCTCCGCCCACGTTGGTGGAAAATGTCGAGTCGAAGAATTTGATGGCCACTCATTTGATACTGGACCGTCTCTCTTAACGCTTCCTGCCGTATATCGCGATCTCTTTCTCAAAACTGGCGCTCCACTAGAGAGTGAGTTAACGCTGCGACCGGTAGATCCAGCCTTTGATTACCACTTTGCGAGCGGAAAACGCCTTACCCTTCCGAATGCTTCTCGAGCTGGAGTTGTTGAGGCGATAGCGCAGACTTTTGGAGAAGAGAGCGCTAGAGAGTGGAGCGCGTTGATGGATCGCGCCGCTGCTATGTGGGATGTTTCTCGAGAGCCTTTTGTCGAATCTGAACTCCGCGGCTTTCTACCCTTACTTCGTAGGCCAGGATTTCTTTCGAGCCTAAAAACCATCGCACCATTTACATCGCTCCGCGATATGGCTAAGCGCTATCTAAATACTCCAGAACTAGTCACATTAATTGATCGGTATGCGACCTACACCGGCTCAGATCCGCGACAGGCGCCCGCGGTGTTACTGACCATCGCCTATATCGAGCAGGTTTTTGGCGCGTGGCATATCGAAGGTGGAATTGGTCAATTAACGACTGCTTTAGAGCGGAGAGCACAATCCCTCGGTATCGAAATACACCTCAATAGCGATGTGCGCTCGATTACCACTGCAGGCTCAGAAGTAACCGGCATTACGTTAAATAATGGGAAAACATATTTTGCAAACTACGTAATCAGCAATGTTGATGCCCAAATCACATATGAAAAATTACTCTCCCCTCACCGAAAAACAAAAAATGAGCGGAAGAAACTTAATCGAGCCACTCCTTCATTCTCTGGTTTCTATCTGCTTTTAGCCTTAACTGGAAGAAACGACGAACAAAAACATCACACCGTCTCTTTTCCAGCTGATTACGATGCTGAATTTAATTCACTATTTAAATCACAAACCCCGGTTGTAGATCCAACGCTGTACATCTGTTCGCCACAAGATTTAACAATGTCACCGTCAGCAGATCATGAATCGTGGTTTGTTCTAGTCAATGCTCCTCGCCACAGTACTAGTGGTGACGGTTTTGATTGGCTCGCCCCTGGAGTCGCGCAGCGCTATAGCGAACATCTCATCAATCTTTTAGTGGATCGCGGATTACTCGATAAAGCGCGAATTGAAAAAATTATTTATCGTTCGCCAGCAGATATCGAAAGCCTCTTTAATGCGCCCGGTGGCGCCATCTATGGGAAATCCAGTAATGGCGCCAACGCTGCCTTTAATCGCGCTTCAAATAGATCACCAATAAAAGGTTTATATCTAGTTGGTGGCTCTGCACATCCCGGAGGTGGCGTTCCACTGGTGGGAATTAGTGGTGAGATTGTGGCTGATGCAATAACTTCTTTGCAGCGAGGATAAATTGCATTATTGCAACGCTCTGCATCGCCAGCCACATAATTGAGATCCAAAGAAGAGTCTCTGCGAAAAAGATTTGACCTAGAAAACCCCAAGCAACAAGTAAGCCTCTGACTGGGCGTTCACATATCGTCACTACCCCTAGAACTCCAGTCTTTGCACCTAAAAGATGGTTGAGTTTTGCTCGCCCATACTCCTGAGTTGCTACCACTACCCAAATCGCAAGAAGAAGCGCTGGAGAGATTCCCGCGTAATAGAGAGCGCCAATCCATAGGAGCTCTGTAACGCGATCAACAATTCCATCCCAGACTCCACCAATTGCTGACGCTTTTTCGAGTATCACTGCGACTGCCCCATCAAATCCATCAACTATTAGTGAGATTAAGATAAGTAGGGCTTTAAGCGCATTGCTCTCAACATATAATGCACTTGCGGCGCTAAGCGGTCCAAGAAGTGTTACTACATGGGGAGAAATCCGGAGCAGCACAAAAGGTTTGACAAGAAAATAATTTAGCGACAAGTAGCCACGGGCAATTCC
>RFXN01000063.1 GCA_009921625.1 Candidatus Fonsibacter lacus
CCATCTCGTGACACCGCATCTCTGAGCGCGCGAGCAACCGCTTTGAATTGCGCTTCCATGACATGGTGCGCATTTCTTCCTTCAAGAACTCGAACGTGAAGGGCGATGCGCGCTTCTGCAATTAATGACTCCCAAATATGTCGAGTAAGGGTGGTGTCGTAAGTGCCTATGAGTTCGACAATCTCTGGTTGGCGGTGAATTAGATAAGGTCGACCAGAGAGATCTACTGCCGCTTGCACAAGTACTTCATCGAGCGGAACAGTGGCATCGCCAAAGCGGCGAATTCCTGATTTATCTCCAAGCGCTTCACGAAGAGCTTGTCCGAGTGCTAGCGAGGTGTCTTCAACAGTGTGGTGTGAGTCAACTTCGACATCACCAGTTGTTTTAACAGTGAGATCAAAACCAGCGTGCTTACCTAGTTGATTAAGCATGTGATCGAAAAATGGCACCTGCGTATCAATTGAAATCTGACCAGTACCATCTAATTCGAGATCAACGTGGACTGATGACTCTTTGGTAGTGCGATTTACTACTGCTCGACGACTCATCGTGCCCCCTAGGTACAAAATTCGCTGGTAATCGAGAGAGATTTTACCCTTTTTGGCGCTCGTTATGATTCGGTAAGAGCCGCGTTGATTGCTGCTATAAAGCGATCATTCTCCTCCGGGGTCCCTATTGTGACCCGAAGCGCATTAGCTAACCCCACATCGCGGATAAGTACCCCGGCTGAGACCATTTTTTGCCAAAGGTGGCCAGGATTAACGCTCTCAAAGAGAAAGAAGTTGGCTCCACTAGCAATTGTATTAATCCCACGTTTTGCCAGCGCCTCCCGAACGCGCTCTCGTTCCTTAGATAACAAAGCTACATTGCCAAGAAGATCTTGCGAGTACGAGAGCGCCACTAAGGCGAGCGCTTGGGTGGCAGCGCTCAGGTGATAAGGCAACCGCACTATTTGGAGCGCTTCAATTACTTTAGCGTCGGCGACAAGGTATCCCACGCGAGCGCCGGCAAAAGCAAAAGCTTTACTCATCGTTCGCGAGACGAGGACATTTGGATGGCTCTCAATAATTGTCACAGCGCTCAATTCGGATGAAAATTCCTGATAGGCCTCATCTACTACCAAGAGCGAATTCTGCTCCCTACATAACTGAGCAAGTTTTTCAATATCCGAGATAGTAGTAACAGTTCCGGTTGGATTATTTGGCGTGGTCAGGAAAACTAGGGCTGGTTTAGCGCTCTGTATTTTCTCGGCCGCACTCTTTACATCGACCGAAAAATCTGGAAATCGTTCGAGCGCTACCCATTCAGTTCCAGTGGCACGTGCAATATTTCGATGCATCGAATATGAAGGTTCAAAGCCGAGAGCTTTGCGCGCGTGACCGCCAAAAGCAAGAAAAATCGTCTGAATGATTTCGTTGCTACCATTTGCTGCCCAAATAGCGCGCTCATCAAATCTAGTATCCGACAGTTGATTGATATAACGAGCAAGCGCGCGGCGCAACTGATGCGCATTTCGATCAGGGTAACGATTGAGTTGACTTCCGATTTCGCTAATTGCCCGTTCAAGATCTTTAACTAACGCACGGCTCGGGCCAAAAGGATTCTCGTTGGTATTTAATCGCACCGGCAAATCTATTTGCGGTGCACCATAGGGCACTTGATCTGCTAAGTCCTCACGAAGAGGCAACCAGTTTGGCCATTGGTTAATCATTTTTTAACCGCGCCGCAATCGCCTCACCATGGGCGGGTAAATCTTCTGAATTAGCAAGGGTAATTACAGTCTCTGCAACAGAGCCAAGCGCCTCTTTCGAGTAGTTCACATAGTGCAGGCCTTTGAGGAAAGTCTGTACCGAAAGCCCACTTGAGTGACATGCACAGCCCCCAGTTGGCAGGACGTGATTAGAGCCAGCCGAATAATCTCCAAGTGAGACCGGTGCATAGGAGCCAATAAAGATTGCCCCACCATTACGAACTCTCTTCGCTATCTCATCAGCATTTCGAGTGTGAATCTGCACATGTTCACCGGCATATCCATTGAGCACCTGGAGTCCCTGCTCAAGATCTTTAACAATAACGATTGCAGATTGAATACCGCTGAGCGCAGTAGTAATGCGCTCGCTATGTTTGGTTTGAGCGACTCGAAGAGTTAAAGCTTTCTGCACAGCTTCTGCAAGAGCCTTGCTCGGGGTAACCAATACTGCAGCAGCAATGGTGTCATGTTCGGCCTGGCTAACGAGATCTGCAGCAACATACTCTGGATTGGCAGAATCATCGGCAAGGATAATTATCTCCGTTGGTCCGGCTTCAGAATCTATGCCGATGATTCCGCGCAAGGCACGTTTAGCTGCGGCCACGTACACATTTCCTGGCCCAGTAACCATGTCAACAGATTCGCACCCGATGCCATAGGCAAACATGGCAACTGCTTGTGCGCCACCCACTGCATACACCTCATCAATTCCTAAAAGAGAACAAGTAGCCAAAATTGTTGGATGTGGCAGCCCGCCAAATTCTTTTTGCGGCGGTGATGCAACGGCAATTGATTTAACGCCAGCAATCTGAGCTGGAATCACATTCATCATGACGCTACTTGGATAGACCGCTCTCCCACCAGGAACATAGAGACCAACTCGATCTACCGGTACCCACCGTTCAGTAACGCTCCCACCTGGAATAACGTTCACAACTTTCTCAGAGCGTACCTGCTCTTGATGAACTTTTGTGATTCGCGCAATCGAAAGAAGTAACGCATCTCTAACTTTTTGATCTAAGGATGTAAGCGCTGATTCAATGTCGGCCTTATCAACTCGAAGAGAGCGCGGACGTACCCCATCAAATTTCTCTGCGAGAGCAAAGAGCGATTCCGTTCCGTTGGTACGTACTTCATCGATAATTTTTTGGACTGATGCCAGAGCGCCGGCAATATCTAAATTTGCTCGGGGAACAAGTGCTCGAATCTCATCCCGCGAACTGGACTGGCTTAATAGAGCGCTCACATCAACTTCACGGATGATTTGCTGGCTCACTTGTTCATTCTACTCAAGGTGCCGCACCCGGCGCTTAAGCTAAACAGTTGGGGCCGAGCAGGGCTTTCAAATCGGCGCTTAGGCTCGCAGTTGCACTTACCTTTAATCCCTCATCAATTGTCAGCATCGTTTTCTCAGTGGCGCTCTCAAGGCGAAGGTAAACATCGGTTGTACCTGGATGGGAGCGCAGCACTTCCTTCATACGCTCAACAACAGGGGGCGTACAGCGTGCTAAGGGCAGCGTAATTACTAGCGGTCCTCTCCGTTCTTGGTGTAGATCCGGCAACGACATCTCCATAAGGATAAATTTTGGCGTCTCTTCGCGACGATCAACGCGCCCCTTCACCACCACAATGACATCTTCACCCATCAACGCTTCGTATTGGCCATAGGTATTAGAAAAAGACATGACATCAATCGCACCGCTGAGATCCTCTACCGTGACAATTGCCCACGCTGCGCCTTGTTTAGTGACCTTACGTTGAATTCCTGTTATTAATCCAGCAATTGTAAAAAACTCATCATTATGTTGGCCGTTACTGCCAGCGTGCTCATTAATTACTGAGTTTTCATCACCAGAAATTGCGCTAATCGGTTTATCCGAAAGCGAGGCAAGGAGAGATTCAACGCCAAATAATGGGTGATCTGAAACGTATAGGCCAAGCATCTCTCGTTCATGTGCAAGCAAAGTTCGTTTATCCCACTCGTCAACTGGATAATCTAAATCGACGTGAGCTATTTGATTTTCATTTGCTCCACCGAAGAGATCAAATTGCCCAATGGCTTCTGCTCGTTTTGATTCGGAAATACTGTCGAGCGCCTCGAGATAAATAGCCATCAATCCGCGACGGGTATGGCCGAGAGAATCAAAAGCGCCACCCTTAATTAAAGATTCCAAAGTCTTTTTATTGCATACTTGACCATCCACTTTTGCCAGAAAATCACCAAACGAAGTAAACGCACCTTTGCTCTCACGTGCTTGTCTAATTAACTCAACGGCGCCTTCACCAACGTTTCGGATTGCCGCAAGACCAAATCGAATATCTTCTCCTCGTGGAGTGTAATTGGATTCTGATTCATTGACGTCGGGGGGTAACACTTTGATACCCATTCTTCGACATTCACTTAAGTAAAGTGCGCTTTTATCTTTATCATCGCGGATGCTAGTAAGCAGCGCAGCCATGTACTCGGTCGGATAATTAGCTTTAAGGTATGCCGTCCAATACGAAACCATGCCGTATCCCGCGCTATGTGCTCGGTTAAATGCGTAATCAGAGAAGGGCACCAGGATTTCCCAAAGCATCGAAATCGCATTATCCGAGTATCCACGTTCGCGCATGCCAGCCTGGAAAGGGATGTACTCTTTATCAAGAATCTCTTTCTTCTTTTTACCCATCGCGCGACGCAAGAGATCGGCGCCACCGAGTGAGAAGCCAGCGAGCTTTTGCGCGATTGCCATAACTTGCTCTTGATAAACAATTAGACCGTATGTATCGCCAAGAATTTCTGCCAAAGGTTCAGCGAGTTCTCGATGAATAGGAATAACTGGCTTACGTCCATTTTTTCGATCTGCATAATCGTTATGAGCATTAGCACCCATTGGTCCTGGCCGATAGAGGGCGATAACTGCAGATATATCCTCGAATGAATCTGGTGCTAGTGAGCGCAAGAGTGAGCGCATGGGCCCGCCATCGAGCTGAAACACACCAAGAGTTTCACCGCGTGAGAGCAGTTCATACGTTTTCTTATTATCAAGTGGCAAATCTTCAAGGGCAAATGATTTGTTGCGATTATTTTTAATATTAATCAAGCAATCATCAAGCACTGTAAGGTTACGCAATCCGAGAAAATCCATCTTCAACAATCCAAGTGATTCACACGCCCCCATATCAAATTGGGTAATGATGGATCCATCTGCTTCGCGTCGCTGAATGGGGATGACATCTAGGAGCGGTTCTTTACTAAGAATCACTCCTGCAGCATGAACTCCCCACTGTCGCTTTAGTCCCTCTAAACCTTTTGCAGTATCAATAGCCCTCTTGGCGTCGGGATCGGAGTCATAAAGCGCACGAACTTCACCAGCTTCGATATAACGATCATCTTCTGGGTTAAATATCCCTTCGAGGGAGATATCTTTTCCCATCACAGCAGGTGGTAGTGATTTATTAATTTTTTCACCAATGATGTATGGCAACCCAAGAACTCTGGTTGCATCTTTGACTGCTTGTTTGGCCTTAATTGTTCCGTACGTGATGATCTGTGCTACGCGCTCTTCGCCATATCGTGAGGTTGCGTATTGAATCATTTCTCCGCGATGGCGCTCATCAAAATCAAGATCAATATCAGGCATTGAGATACGTTCGGGATTAAGGAAGCGTTCAAAAAGCAAGCCATGCTGTATTGGATCAAGTCCGGTGATGCCCAGCGCATAGGCAACAACTGCACCAGCAGCTGATCCACGCCCTGGACCCACGCGAATCCCTTCATTACGCGCATGCTCGACCAAATCTGCAACAACAAGGAAGTAACCGGGGAAACCCATCTGACAAATAACTTGAACCTCATATGCGGCGCGCTTGAGATGTTCTTCAGGAACGCCATCTGGGAATCGCTTTGCTAAACCTCGTGCAACCTCTTTCTCAAGCCACGATTCCTCACTTTCGCCTTCCGGAACCGGAAATTGCGGTAACAAGTTCTCTCCTTC
>RFXN01000064.1 GCA_009921625.1 Candidatus Fonsibacter lacus
GATCGAATCTCGTCCATACCCACCAGGTGAGCATGGTCGTGGTCGTACAAAAGAGAGTGAGTACTCACTCCAGATGCGTGAGAAGCAAAAGTGCGCACGCATTTACGGTGTCCTTGAGAAGCAATTCCGTGGCTACTACCAAGAGGCTAACCGCCTTACAGGTCGTACTGGTGAGAATTTGCTCCGCATTCTCGAATCACGTCTAGATAACGTTGTGTATCGCGCAGGCTTTGCAAAGAGCCGCGATATGGCTCGCCAATTAGTCCGCCATGGCCACTTCTTGGTCAACGGCCAGAAGGTAAACATTCCCTCCTATCGCGTTGCACCGTCGTCAGTGATTGATCTACGTCCTTCATCACACGACCTCACGCCATTCATCGTTGCAAGCGCTGAACTCGGCGAGCGCTCAGTTCCAGCGTGGATGGAAGTTGTGGGATCCAAGATGCGAATCCTGGTCCACTCACTTCCAGAGCGATCTGTTATTGATACGCAAGTACAAGAGCAGTTAATCGTTGAGTTCTATTCCAAGTAATAAGTAGGTAATAAGTAGGTAATAAGTAGGTTATAAGTAGTTAGCAGTACAGCAAGACCCGTACCGTCAGGCCTGGCGGTACGGGAAGAAAGAAAAGCGGAGATCAAATAGCGGATCTCCATTAGTTACGGAGGATTATCAGTGCTAATCGCGCAGCGCCCCATCCTTACCGAAGAAGTTGTTAGTGAGTATCGTTCCCGATTCATCATTGAACCGTTGGAGCCAGGCTTTGGTTACACGTTGGGTAATTCCCTACGTCGTACCTTGCTCTCCTCGATTCCAGGCGCCGCAGTCACCAGCGCGCGCGTTGAAGGAGCGCTCCACGAATTCACTACTCTTGAAGGTGTGAAGGAAGATCTCACTGAGATCGTTCTCAACCTCAAGAACCTTGTACTTTCATCTGAGCATGATGAGCCGGTGGCGCTCTACATTCGCAAGAGCGGCGAGGGCACCATCACTGGCGCCGATGTCGTCCTCTCTGCTGGTGTTGAGGTACATAACCCAGAGCTACATATCGCTACTCTGAACGCGAAGGCAAATGTACAAATTGAGTTAACTGTGGAACGTGGTCGTGGCTACGTCACAGCAATTCAAAATAAGCAGGCCGGCCAAGAGATTGGTCGTATTCCCATCGATTCAATTTATTCACCAGTACTTAAGGTGACCTACAAAGTTGAGGCTACTCGTGTTGAGCAGCGCACCGACTTTGATCGCCTCGTACTCGATGTTGAAACGAAGCGATCAATGAGCCCACGTGATGCGATGGCATCTGCAGGTAAGACCCTTGTTGAACTCTTTGGTCTTGCTCGTGAACTTAACGTTGATGCTGAGGGAATCGAAATTGGTCCATCCCTCACAGATGCAGCGCTCGCCGCTGATCTCGCTCTTCCTATCGAAGACCTTGATCTCACAGTCCGTTCCTACAACTGCTTAAAGCGTGAAGGAATCCACACTGTTGGAGAATTGGTTAGCCGAAGTGAAGCCGACTTACTCGATATTCGAAACTTTGGTTCGAAGTCAATCGATGAGGTCAAGGCAAAGCTAGTCTCTATGGGACTTCAACTCAAAGATAGCCCTATTGGATTTGATCCAACGCTCTCACCTGGTTATCACGACAATGGTGATGACTTTGGTGATGATGAGTTCTATGCGGTTGATCCAGTTGATTCAGTTGGTTCAGGCGCCGAAAGAGAAAGTGAGTAGATAAATGCCAAAACCAAGTAAAGGTCCACGCCTTGGTAGTGGTCCTGCGCATGAGCGCCTCCTTTTAGGAACGCTTGCTACTCAATTAATTAAGCACGGCAAGATTGAAACCACACTTGTTCGCGCAAAACGTCTTCGACCATATGTGGAGAAGCTCATTACTGCAGGTAAAAAGGGCGATCTGGCGGCGCGTCGTCGCGTAATGAAGGTCATCACCGAGAAGGGTGCGGTCCACTCACTTTTCACTGAGATTGGCCCACGTTTTGCTCAACGTAATGGCGGCTACACCCGCATTACGAAAATCGGAATTCGCAAAGGCGATGCCGCAGATATGGCCGTTATCGAAATTCTTACCGAGGGAGCTCCAGACAAGAAGAAGGTTCTCTCTCAAGCAGAGGCGATTGCTAAGCGCGCTGCCAAAGCGGAAGGCACAAAGAAGGCTGCCGCTGCTCGAGTAGCTGATCGAAGCGCCGCTCGCGCAAAGATTTCTGAGCGAATTGCAGCTCGTGCCGCAACTCCAGTTGCGCCAACGAAGAAGGCAAGCAAAAGTCAAGATTCTGCCGAATCTGATGAGACCGAAGTTGTTGCAGCTCCAGTGAAGAAGGCAGCAGCGAAGAAGGCAGCAGCCAAGAAGGCAGCAGCCAAGAAGGCTCCAGCTAAAAAAGCTGCAGCAAAGAAAAGTGCAAAGAAAAAAGCGCAGTAGTACTCTCTCCTCGATTATCGTGTCAGAACCCGTCCTCGAAAGCGCGGACGGGTTCTCGCGTATTCGGGTGGAGTGTCAATATGACGGAACGCTTTTCTCAGGATGGTCGATACAGCCCGATCGGCGAAGCGTTCAAGGTGTTATCGAGGATATTTTTTCGCGCGTTTTAGATTATGACATAACAACAACTGTTGCTGGTCGAACTGATGCCGGAGTTCATGCCCTTGGGCAGGTTTTCCATTTTGATCTTCCAGAAGAGTTACGTGGAAATTGGGCTCTAGATTCTCTTTTATATATCGTCAATCGCCTCTTGACCTCTGAAATTCGAATAACCAAGATCGAAGAAACTTCTAGCGAATTTCATGCCCGATATAGCGCTCTCCGTCGACGTTATCGTTATCAATTACTTGATAATGCCCAGACTCTTAATCCATTAGAACGGGTGGCGACTGCTAGTTATCACCGACCCTTAGATGAGCGCTTAATGAATGAGGCAAGCGCACTACTTCTAGGCGAACGAGACTTCGCGGCATTTTGCAGAGCGCGCGAAGGGACGACCACTATTCGTAACCTCGAAAGATTTTTTTGGGAGCGACCCGTTGACGATTCAACGGGAGCGCTTACTGCGACCATCGTTGCCGATGCCTTTTGCCACAACATGGTCCGCGCTCTAGTGGGAGCGATGATGATGGTTGGGGATGGGAGATGGCCAATCTCCAAGCCGGAGGAGATTCTTCGCTCACAGGAGCGCCATAGCCACATCGCCCCGGCCGAGGGGCTCACCCTGATGTCGGTGGAGTACCCGCTCCCAGGTGAATATGGCCAACGGGCGCGGCGGGTCACCTCTCAAGTGATTAGAGCTCTCTAAAGGGAGTCGAGTTAAGGCGATTTTGACCGCCTTGGGCCATCAAAGGTACCCTCTACCTCTTACCTGGAGCGCTTGGCTCCACGGAAAGAAATCGGAGAAACCCGAGTAACCCGAAAAGTTCGAATAGAGAGTTAGTGAGGTTGGCGTGCGTACAGCGAGCCCAAAGGCGTCTGAAATCACCCGCACCTGGCACATCATCGATGCCAAGGGCGTTGTTTTGGGTCGCCTAGCAACTCATGCAGCTGCGCTCCTTCGCGGCAAGCACAAACCAACATTTGCGCCACATATGGATTCCGGCGACTTTGTCATTGTTATTAATGCGGGCGAGATTGCGCTCACTGGCTCTAAGAATGCAACCAAGATGGCATTCCGTCACTCCGGATATCCCGGCGGATTAACTGCAACAACGTATGCAGACATGATGGCTACTCACCCAACCCGTGCAGTCGAGAAGGCAATTCGTGGCATGTTGCCAAAGAATTCTCTTGGCCGATCACAGATTACAAAGTTAAAAGTCTATGCAGGCGCTGAACATCCTCATGCTGCTCAGAATCCAACTCCATATTCCATCAACCAAGTTTCCCAAATCTCCTGAACTGATAGGTGCGTGTAATGTCTGATTTCGCTAATGTCGATGTAGATCTTGATGATGATCTCGAAGTTCCGACAAGTTATTCATCAAGCAGCCCAGCACCGGCCACTAATCGCTCCGCGATTACTGCGCCAGGAGCGGGAGTTGGTCGACGTAAAGAAGCTATCGCTCGGGTTCGCTTAGTGCCAGGAACAGGAAAGTGGAGCCTTAATGGTCGCCCACTTGATGTGTACTTCCCTAATAAGGTTCACCAACAACTAGTTTCCGAACCATTCCGCACCGTTGGTGTCGATGGAAATTACGATGTCATTGCGTTGATTAATGGCGGCGGTATTTCCGGACAAGCAGGAGCTCTTCGTCTTGGCGTCGCTCGTGCGCTCAATGCAATCGATATTGATGCACACCGACCATCGTTAAAAAAGGCTGGCTTTCTCACCCGCGATGCGCGCGTCATCGAACGTAAGAAATACGGCCTTAAGAAGGCGCGTAAGCGTTCTCAGTACAGCAAGCGTTAAAGCGCTGTTAACGAGCGAAGTAATAGCTCAAGACAGATGGCGCTATTCGGTACCGATGGTATCCGTGGGCGCTTTGGTGAATTTCTCACTACAGATTTAGCAGAACGCGTTTCATATGCAGCGGGAAAATTGCTTCCGCATCGCTCACAAGTAATTATCGGACGCGATCCGCGCGAATCTGGATTACTCCTAGAACGCGCGATCACAGCAGGTTTTACTAAAGCTGGACATGATGTTATTCATTTAGGAGTTATTCCTACTCCGGGGCTAGCTTTTCTCACTTTAGAGCCAGGTATCGCACTTGGCGTCATGATTACTGCTTCACATAATCCTGCATCAGATAACGGCATCAAAATATTTGGCCACGATGGCATGAAAATTCCTGATCAATTAGAGGAAGAGATTGAAACATGGGTCGCTTCATCTCAGGAAATCCCTACTCCCGAACTTAGCAAATTAGGTACTAGCAAAGAAGATTCAACAGCAATCGAACGTTATATAGCTCATCTCAAATCTTCGATTGACGTCTCACTATCAGGTCTAAACCTAGTTGTTGACTGTGCTCATGGCGCTGCCTCGCTCGTTGCCCCACGCGTTTTACAAGAACTCGGAGCATCGGTACATGTAATAGGTGGTGCACCAAACGGAATTAACATCAACGAGAATGTGGGATCAACACATCTTGATGTACTTCAGCGCACCATGAGCGAGCTCAATGCAGATCTTGGGATAGCACATGATAATCTTGGCTTCCACAAGAAAATGGCAGAAGTTGGAATTTCGGTAGAGATTACAAATGTCGGAGATAGATACGTTCTTGAGCGGATAAATGAGCGCGATTTATCACTTGGTGGCGAGCAGTCTGGCCACATCATTATCAGAAGGCTCTCAACCACAGGTGATGGAATTCTTACCGCACTTGCAATTTTGGCCTTAGTGAAAAGAAATTTCATTAGCGCAGATTCACTAGCAAATATCTTCCATAATTTTCCGCAAGTCCTAAAAAACGTGGCAGTTACCGACAAGTTGAAAGCCCTTGCCGATGAGGAAGTTAAGAAAGAAATAGCAAAAGCCGAGGATTTGCTGGGTACCAATGGTCGAATTCTTGTTCGCGCCTCTGGCACTGAGGATTTAATGAGAGTTATGGCAGAGGCAGCTACTATGGAACGTGCGCAAAGCATCGTAGAGTCAATCGCTGATGTTTTGATCAAAAGATTCGGGATTAAATAGCCAAGCGGAAAAGGGGAGTGTTTAACGATGTGTGGAATTGTCGGATACACCGGTAATTCCGATGCAACTATCCCACTAATTGAAGG
>RFXN01000065.1 GCA_009921625.1 Candidatus Fonsibacter lacus
AACCGGAGGCTGTTCTTCTTGGACCGGTGGTTGTTCTTCTTCGACAACCGGAGGCTGTTCTTCTTGGACCGGTGGTTGTTCTTCTTCGACAACCGGAGGTTGATCTTCAACAACCGGAGGTTGCTCTTCCTTGACAACCGGAGGCTGTTCTTCTTGGACCGGTGGTTGTTCTTCTTCGACAACAGGTGGTTGTTCTTCGACAACAGGTGGTTGTTCCTCTTCGACAACCGGAGGTGGTTGTTCTTCAACGACAGGTGGTTGTTCTTCTTCTACAACCGGAGGTTGATCTTCAACAACTGGAGGTTGCTCTTCCTCGACAACCGGAGGTTGCTCTTCTTCAACAACAGGTGGTTGTTCTATTAACTGAGCAGGAGGTTGTTCTTCTTCAACAACCGGAGGTTGTTCTTCTTGGACCGGTGGTTGCTCTTCCTCGACAACCGGTGGTTGTTCTTCTTCGACAAGCGGTGGTTGCTCTTGTTGCGCAGGTGGTTGCTCTTCTGGAGGAGCTTCAGGAAGATCCTGTGGCTCTTCTACTACCGGTGGAGGTGGAGGAGGCGGAGGAGGAGGTCCTTGAGCTACGACCGGTTCATCAACTTGTCCTGGTCCAGGGTCTGGGGCAGCAGGTGGAGCAGGGGGTGGCGGTGGTGGATCCTCCACCGGCGGAGCCGGAGGCTGAGGCGGTTGAGGATCTTGCTGAGGTTGCTCGGGTGGAGCGGGAGGTGCCGGTGGTAAATCCACCACCACAACAACTTGATCGCCGCCGAGGTTTTGTATCGGTTCATTTCCCGCAAGAACAGGTGTGACATTTCCATCTTGGAATTTAACTTGAGCATCGCCAACAAGAGGTTGAACAACTTCGCGACCATCTTGCAGAGGCAAAACTATCTCTTCTTGATGAGCGATAACTTGTACCTGGTTATTTTGCGTAACAATTACTTGATTAGGTTGAGCAACGCTATTTACGCCACCAACTTGAGCGACAATATTTTCACGGTCAGTAAAAACTCGAGTTACGTTGTTACTTTGTTTTACTTGAATATCAATTTCGCCGGAGCGGCGTAAGGTTATTTGCGTAGAATCACGATGAATAAATTGGATTGATTGATCAGGTCCAACTTTTACTTGAATTGGAACTCTCTCAGCACTTAATTTATTTGTGAACTGGTGAACGCTTAGTCGTTCTACAGGTGATGTGGCAGAAGCTGAGCTTGCTCCGGTCGGAAAATTAATATTTGGAACACCAGTTGCATCTTGCAAAACAAAAAAAGTTGAGAGGCCAGGAATTCCAAGCGTGTACCACATTGCGCGTTGCTTACTAAGTGGAGAGAGAGGAAACTCGCTTTCCTCTGCCTCTAAAGTAATTCCATCAGAGAAAGTGACAACACGTACGCCTTTGCCATAATCATTTTGAAGCTTGACGCCATTTTGTAGCTGGAGACCAGTCCGTCCTTCGCTAGCACTTAACGATGCATTGACCCATGCAGGATGCGAAATTTCAACGCGTGCACCATTCACGCCATTGGCGGTCGAATCGATCTGAGTGCCGTTTTTATTTTTACGGCGAATCATCCTCACGAAAAGCGGCGCTCCGTTCAAGGCGCAGCAGACCGGGGAACGGACTACCGCTAGGACAGGTAGCGCTAAGTATTCCGACCCTCAAAGAGATATGGAAACTTAGGGTGGGGGTTACCCAACCACCTCGTCAACCCCCGGCACCGGCCTACCTAGCCACGCATGCTTCGCCCATGAGCCGGAAGATGAATATCAAGGACTGCCCCGTGGTCCATGAACTTTCGCTTCCAAAGCTCCGGAGCCAATTCATCCAAAATACGGCTGCCCAGCCCTTGAGCTCCACCACCACTACTTCGACCGTTATCACTAATCGTCAGGTGGAAATAATTACCTTCACGTTGTCCGCGCACCTCAACAGATGTGGCTAGCCCAAATCGCACCGCAGAAGAGACCGCCTCTTCCACTAACTGCGAGACATCACTTAAGAAATCTATTGAGTACAACTCTGTGTCAGATAACAAAATCTGAATCTCCGCAATTCCCGTCCAAGCTCGAGCAAATTCATTTAATTTATCTAACGGAGATAACTCGTGAGAGGTAAAATCTTCTGACAAATCTCGTGTGATAACAATCTGTGCCATCTTTACCATTTTGCGAACGCCAATAGAGTCACCAGACTTCGCCGCTTGCTGCAATTGAAGCGCAATCGCAGTGAGCTCGGCTTGTAGCGATCCATGTAAGTACGTCGCAATCTGTGAATCTTGATTTATCTTTGCCAGCGTGTGTAAGTGCTCCTCTAACAAATCATCTGTCACTGATTTATCTAATAGCTCTAAAATTTTCGCACGATCTTGGAAAATTTGATTGATGATTGTGATTGCAATCGTAGTGACTGGGTTCATGATAACAAGCAACCAAAATATGTAGGCATTTGGTCGCTCTCCACTAATCCACTCAATCATTTGCATCGTAATCGTCGATGGAATAATTCCGATCAAAACCAACACAAAGGGGTGTAACCAGTTACCTAATACGATATGCCAATCGCGCAGAACATCTTCAACAAACAAAATCATAAAAAGGCTAAACGAAGCCGCCAGTGCAGCGCCCGCGCCAACGGCGAATCCACCAGGGATAGCAATCCCTATCAGATGCACGAAGAGGAAAAAGAGTGAAATTCCAATGTACGGCAATTGCTTTGCGAGAAGCGCATCAAACAACAACCTGCTCAACCTAAAACGAAGAACATGATCTGAGCGATCAAGCCACAATCGATGACTCAAAGGGCGGATCTTCTTCTCAATTATCTGCTTAATATCCTCAGCAACTTCCGCGGCATCATCATCAGAGATCTCACTCTCATCAAATAACGCCAACTTTCCCTTTAACGTCGCGGTCACCTTGTGAATGTATGTGGAAATCTCACTCAACCGCTCAGCCGGTTTTGCTGTGAAGTAAATTTGTCGCTCTCGCTTAAGAAGAAGAAATCTCCGATATAAATCTTGATATTCCCGGACGTATCGTTCTTGTCCTTCAATAACAAAACCAATCGCGCCAATAAAAATAGTTACCGTAACGGCAGAATTTAACGCCCGCAGAAATATATTTACCTTATCCTCAAGGCCAATGTAATTAGGAAGTAAGTTGATGACCAGACCACGCAACACGCCACCTAATGCGAGTAGGCCCAAGATTTTTGGTAACGGTCGCGCTCGTTTTTGAATTAATGGCACTAACGCATATGAAACAACGAACATAAAAATTCCCAGTACCAATTCAGCGGCAATTCCCACAAGGAGCCACCGCCCTCGATCTGCCAAAGTAATCTGATCTTGTGGAACTGTGATTGCCACGCCAATTGGTCCAAAGATTGCAAAGACCAAATAGCTCCGTAACGTGAAGATATAACTTCCCGTTAATCGATCGAAAATGGATTGAATCGTGTGCGATAACACGATTATCTAGATTTCCCTGCCAAGCGCATATAAGCACGCGTGAGGTGAACTCTTTGATTCTGAGTGGAATCGCGAGGCAATTGCAACTGGGTATAAATCCGAGCAATAGTGTTCTCAACTGCCTTCTCGCTCACACCGCGTTGCCGCGCAATCTCTGCCGTCGTCAATCCACGAGCAACCATGCCAAGAATCTCAATCTGCATCGTGGTCAAAGGAATTGGTTCGCGCTTAGGGAAAATCTTTCGCACGACCCGACCAAACCGAGTTTCATTAACAATATAAATCTGCTCAATAATCTTTCGCACATCATCAATATCTTGTTTACATAGGTAAAGCGCGCCCGCAGGAAGCGGCGGTAACTTCGTCGTGAGCAAACGAGGATCTCTAAAGGTAGAGAGAATGATGATTCCTAAATTAGCCTGACGGGTGCGGAGCGCATGCGCCACATCAATTCCCGTTGGTCCAGGTCCTAAATCAAAATCCAACATCGCAATATCAAAGGGACTCTGCGCTTGAATACGGAGCGCCTCTTGCGCAACTCCAGTCGCGCCAACTACTTCAAAATTCTGCGCCCTAATCGCTGCCGTTAACGTCGTTCTGATGAATGGGTCATCTTCAACGATAAGGATGCGCGCTGGCCTCATGGCGGTGAGTCTGCCAGGTGAAGCGCTATTTCTGAACTAGCTCCCGGCACATATTTCGAAAGGCTCGGGTATGCGCATCAATATCCGCCTCCGTAGCATCGGGAGAAATCAGCGCCATATTGTGAAATGGCGTCAATAAAAACCCTTCATTAAGTAGGTAGAGATGTAGGTACTGCTCTAATTCAAAATCTTCGGCATTGGCCGCCTCGCGCCCAGTTCGTGGAGCACGGACGGTGAAGGTGTATTCAGCCCGCGCACCCAGTCGATTGACATGCCATGAGAGTGCAAATTCCCGAACTACCTCTTCCACGCCATTAGCCCAACGATCAGCAAGGGGAATCATTCTGGCGTACGCCTGCTCTGTTAATACCTCAGTAAGTGTCGCTCGCATCGCAGCAAGTGAGAGCGCATTACCCGCGAGCGTGCCACCAACGCCACCGGTATCAACAAGATCTAACTTCACAAACTCTCTAATCTTCGCTGCAATCTCTTGGGTCATGCCAAATGTCCCAGTTGGGATGCCGCCACCAATTGCTTTTCCTATCGTAAGAAAATCTGGCTTTAGCCCCAACGCACCAGTCATCCCACCAGGTCCATAAGAGATTGTGTGCGTCTCATCAAGAATTAAATACGCGCCATATTGGCGAGCGAGTTTCTGCAACTCTTCAAGGTATCCCGGTTCAGGTAAGACAATCCCCACATTAGTCATCGCGGGTTCTAACAAAATCGCGGCAATATCGCCAGTCTTAAGCGCACGCTCCATCGCACCAAGATCATTAAATTCCACTGCAGTAGTTGTAACATCTAGCGGAACGGGCGCTCCAATATTTCCTTCACGTGCAACGGTGTGGTGATTGTTATCAAGCGTTGCAAACGTTTCATCAACGCTGCCGTGATAGCAGCGATCAATCACCACAATCTTTGGCCGCCCAGTAAGCATTCGCGAATAGCGAATAACATGGCGATTGGCATCAGTAGCAGAAACAGTAAATTGCCAGAGCGGGAGGCCAAAACGGCGAGCTAGTTCCTCAGAGACAACAATCGCATCTTCACTTGGCAACATCATCGTGATGCCCTTATCAATTTGATTATGAATCGCCGCGACTGTTGCCTCTGGAGAGTGGCCAGTCATTGAACCGGTATCGCCTAAACAGAGATCGATGTAATCAATCCCATCAACATCGCGAAAGTGAGCGCCTTTCGCGCTCGATACAAAGATCGGAAACCCGCCAGGCCACTTCGCCATCCATGACATCGGAACGCCATCTGGCATATGTGCGCGCGCCTTTTCAGCGAGCGCCGCCGAGCGTGGATGAAGGGTGCGAAATCTCTCGCGCTCGCGCGCCATCAAGGTCGACAGATGTTCGCGATCAATCATTTCTTACTTCCCGATCTTCCCCAAAAATTCCCGCACAGCTGCAACGGCTAATTTATGGTCAT
>RFXN01000066.1 GCA_009921625.1 Candidatus Fonsibacter lacus
TCTCGTCCATCAAGGGGTAATCACAAATATCTCTCCTGAGAAAGCGGTACGCAATTTAATTAAAGCGCTCGGCAAAGGTGTCTTGAAGGTAATGTCCAAGATGGGTATCTCCACAATCGCCTCCTATACCGGAGCTCAAGTTTTTGAAGCTATTGGTCTAGCGCAGCGCGTTGTTGATGAGTACTTCACCGGCACCACTTCACGACTTGGCGGAATTGATATTGAAGTAATTGCTAGCGAAGCGATTGCCCGCCACCAAATCGCCTATCCGCCTGGAGGAGAGATTCCAGGAACGAAAAAGCTTCCTACCGGCGGGGAGTACCAATGGCGCCGAGATGGCGAGCCACACCTATTCGACCCGGAAACCGTTTTCTTATTGCAACATTCAACGAGGACGAGGAAGTTTGAAGTCTTTAAGAACTACACAGATAAAGTAAATAATCGTTCAAAAGATTTAATGACGTTACGAGGACTTTTCGAGCTTGCACCAAACCGGAAGCCAATTCCATTGGAAGAGGTAGAGCCGGTGAGCGAGATTGTGAAGCGATTCTCAACTGGTGCGATGTCCTATGGTTCCATTTCTAAAGAAGCGCATGAAACTCTCGCCATCGCGATGAATCGTCTTGGCGGTAAATCCAATACTGGTGAAGGTGGCGAAGATCCAGAGCGTTACATTCCACTTCCCAATGGGGATTCAAAGCGCTCTGCTATCAAACAAGTGGCAAGTGGTCGCTTTGGCGTCACTAGTGAATATTTAGTTAATGCTGATGATCTGCAGATCAAAATGGCCCAAGGAGCCAAACCAGGTGAAGGCGGGCAGCTGCCCGGCCAGAAGGTATACCCCTGGGTGGCAAAGACCAGACACTCCACCCCTGGAGTTGGATTGATCTCTCCACCACCTCATCACGATATTTATTCCATCGAAGATCTAGCGCAACTTATTCATGATTTAAAGAATTCCAATAAAGATGCTCGAATTCACGTCAAATTGGTCGCTGAGGTCGGCGTAGGAACTGTTGCAGCTGGAGTGAGTAAGGCTCATGCAGATGTTGTTCTCATTTCTGGACACGATGGCGGCACGGGCGCATCTCCACTTACCTCGCTAAAGCACGCCGGCGCGCCCTGGGAGTTAGGTCTTGCAGAGACGCAGCAAACGCTAATGCTTAACCGACTTCGCGACCGAATAGTTGTTCAGACTGACGGTCAATTAAAAACTGGACGAGATGTCGTTATCGCGGCGTTACTTGGTGCAGAAGAGTTTGGTTTTGCAACGGCACCACTTGTGGTCTCTGGTTGCATCATGATGCGAGTCTGTCACTTAGATACCTGCCCTGTTGGAGTGGCAACGCAGAATCCTGCTCTTCGTGAGAAGTTCTCGGGAAAGCCAGAGTTTGTTCAAACCTTCTTTGAGTACATCGCCGAAGAGGTGCGCGAGATCCTCGCATCACTCGGTTTCCGGAGCATTGCAGAGGCAGTTGGCCAGGTCGAGGTTCTAGATACGAAGAAGGCTGTCGATCACTGGAAGGCATCGGGATTAGATCTCACGCCACTTCTCGTGCCACCGGCACCGGGCGTTCGTTATGCAATCAATAGACAAGATCATGGTCTTGATAAAGCCCTTGACAACGAATTGATCGCACTGTCAAAGAGCGCGCTACTTGATGCGCAACCGGTTCGAGCAAGTCTTGACGTTCGAAACGTCAATAGAACGGTTGGCACGATGCTCGGCGCTGAAGTGACCCGTAAATATGGTGGCGTAGGATTGCCTCCAGGAACTATTGATCTCACCTTCCATGGTTCGGCGGGTCAATCATTTGGCGCATTCATTCCACGTGGCATCACGCTCCGACTTTATGGAGATGCAAACGACTATGTCGGTAAGGGCATTTCTGGAGGAACGATTGTCGTCCAGCCGGATGAGCGAGCGAAGTTTGCTGCACATGAGAATGTAATTGCGGGCAATGTAATCGGTTATGGCGGAACTTCAGGTGACATATTTATTCGAGGAGTGGTGGGTGAGCGATTCTGCGTCCGCAACTCAGGTGCAACCGCCGTCGTTGAGGGCGTTGGCGATCACGGTTGTGAATATATGACTGGAGGAGTGGTCGTAGTACTTGGTCGCACTGGTCGAAATTTTGCTGCCGGCATGTCTGGTGGGCGCGCATTTATTCTCGATATCAATCCTGCAAATATCAACGGCGAGATGGTGGATGTACTAATTCCGACCGAGAGCGATAAGTCGCTACTTCATTCAATCCTCTCTCGCTATAACGCAGAGAGTGGTTCTGATATCGCGGCAGAATTATTAAGCGATTGGGGAGCTGCGGTTGAAAGATTCTCTCTCGTGATGCCGCGTGACTACGCTCGCGTTCTCGCTGCAATGGATCGGGCAGAGAAAGAGGGATTACCTCGCGAAACTTATGTGATGGAGGCAACTCATGGCTGATCCCACTGGCTTTATGAAAACTCCTCGGGAGACGCCAAAACGTCGCCCGGTTGATATTCGAATTCGCGATTGGCATGAGGTGTATGAAGAGCAACCTTTTGCGGAGCTACAGAAACAAGCGGGGCGTTGTATGGATTGCGGTATTCCATTCTGCCACCAAGGATGCCCACTTGGAAATCTCATTCCTGAATGGAACGACTTAATTTGGCGCGGTGAAGTTGGCGAAGCAATCGAACGACTTCATGCAACAAATAATTTCCCTGAGTTCACCGGAAGGTTATGTCCAGCGCCATGTGAAACAGCGTGCGTTGTTGGGATAAATCGAGATGCCGTGACAATCAAACAAGTAGAGCTTCGCACTATCGAAGAGGCCTTCGCATCTGGGGGAGTCACTCCGCTAATTCCTGACCGCTTAACAGGAAAGACTGTTGCTGTTGTTGGCTCTGGTCCAGCTGGACTCGCTGCAGCTCAACAACTCACTCGAGCAGGCCACACCGTCGCAGTCTACGAACGTGCTGAAAAAATTGGTGGCTTGCTCCGTTATGGAATTCCAGAATTTAAAATGGAGAAGGTGATTCTCGATCGCAGACTTGCGCAAATGAAAGAAGAGGGAACTCGTTTTCGAGCCGGCGTAAATGTCGGTGAAGAATTAACGGGAGAGCAACTTCGCACCCGCTACGACGCTGTAGTCCTTGCTGTTGGCGCAACTCAGTGGCGCGATCTTCCAGTTCCTGGAAGAAATTTCAAGGGAGTGCACCAGGCGATGGAGTATTTGCCTTGGGGAAATAAACTTGGATTGGGTGAAATAACTCAATCGCCTATAGATGTGAAAGGTAAGCACGTTATCATCCTCGGCGGCGGCGATACCGGCGCAGATTGCCTTGGCACAGCAATTCGACAAGGGGCGGCAAGTATTACTCAATTAGAAATTATGCCGAGACCAAGCGACGAGCGTCCCGCATCCGCACCGTGGCCAACCTATCCAATGATTTATCGAGTATCGAGCGCCCACGAAGAAGCGGGTGAGCGAGTGTATTCAGTATCCACTGAAGAGTTCCTCGGCGATGAAAATGGAAATTTACGTGCGCTTCGAATTGTCGAAACGGAACTTATCAATGGGAAGTTCGAGAAAGTGCCTGGAAGCGAAAGAGAAATACCCGCTGATTATGTCTTCCTGGCAATGGGCTTTACTGGCGTTGAGAAATCACCTCTCATCGCGCAACTGGGAGTGGACCTTGATGCTCGGGGCAACGTGGCTCGGAACAGCGAATATCAGAGCTCAGTTCCAGGCGTTTTTGTTGCCGGTGATGCTGGTCGGGGCCAGTCATTAATTGTGTGGGCCATTGCCGAGGGGCGTTCAGCTGCTGCTGCAGTAGATCGATTCCTCATGGGTCGCACTCAGTTACCAGCGCCGATCGAGCCTAACGCCAGACCGTTGATGGTTTAAGGGAGAAGAGATGGCTCTCCAACGTCGCGCAAAAATAGTGTGCACGTTGGGACCTGCAACGTCTTCAGCTGAACTAATCGGTGCGTTAATTGATGCCGGAATGAATGTTGCGCGCCTTAATCTCTCGCATGGGCATCGGAGTGAACACGAAGAGTTGCTTAGTAATGTTCGCGCTCAATCAGAGAAACGTGGCGCTTACGTCGCAGTGCTTGCTGATTTACAGGGACCGAAAATCAGACTCGGTAAATTTGCAGAAGGTATCCATGAATTAAAAAATGGCGCCTCTTTTATCATCACTATGGAAGAGATTATTGGCGATAGCTTACGCGCAAGTTCTACCTATAAAGACTTGGCGAAGGATTGCGTTCCTGGCGATATTTTGTTAATTGATGATGGAAAAGTCAGGCTTCAGGTATCAAAAATTAATGGCAGCGAAATCTACACTACTGTGCGAAATGGCGGATTGATTAGTAATAACAAGGGGATTAACGCCCCAGGTTCTTCCCTCTCTGTGCCAGCGCTCTCCCCAAAAGATATTACTGATCTGGAATGGGCGTTGGGTGCTGGAGTTGACTTAATTGCGCTCTCTTTTGTGAGAACCGCAGAAGATATTGAGGGCGTGCATGCGGTGATGGATCGATTAAAGATAAGAATTCCCGTTATTGCAAAGATTGAAAAACCGCAAGCGGTCTCAAATCTTGATCAAATAGTAAGTGCTTTTGATGGATTGATGGTGGCTCGTGGAGATCTTGGGGTGGAACTTCCCATCGAGGAGGTACCTCTGGTGCAAAAGAAGTGCATTATTGCTGCGCGCGAAAATGCCAAGCCAGTAATTGTTGCTACTCAAATGTTGGAGTCGATGATTTCCGCGCCAACGCCTACCCGTGCCGAAGCGACCGATTGTGCAAATGCCGTTCTTGATGGGGCCGATGCGTTGATGCTCTCTGGTGAGACGAGCGTTGGGAGGTATCCCATTGAAGCGGTCTCCATCATGTCCCGAATCATTGCAAAAATAGAGGAGGAAGCGTTGGCACAGGTTGCACCACTTCGCCACAATCCACATACAAAAGCTGGCGCAATTACCAAAGCTGCTGCTGAGGTGGGCGCAATGGTTGGAGCGAGATTTCTCGTCGCTTTCACACAGAGTGGTGATTCAGCGCGACGTATGTCTCGACTTCGCTCCGTGATTCCCATCCTTGCTCTCACCCCTGAAGTGAGCACCGCACATCAATTAGCTCTCTCATGGGGAGTGGAGCCGATTTTGATTCCACCAACAAAGCACACCGACGAAATGGTTAAACAGATCGACTCTGCCCTGTTAGATTCTGCTCGAGCGGGGATCGGTGAGTACATCGTGATTGTTGCCGGCAGTCCACCTGGTATTCCCGGCTCAACCAATGCGATGAGAGTACATCGCGTGGGAGATGCTGTGGGTGGTATTGCTCCCGCCTACCGGTAAACTGGGTACGTTCGGCGCTTCGAGTGAGCATGAGTTACGAACGCCTCGGTACTCCAACGGTAGAGAGGGCAGTCTCAAACACTGCATAGTGTCGGTTCGAATCCGACTC
>RFXN01000067.1 GCA_009921625.1 Candidatus Fonsibacter lacus
AAGGTTCTAGGTAGAGCCACTTATGACAATGACAGATCCGATTGCAGATATGTTGACGCGTATCCGCAACGCCAATACCGCTCACCATGAGAGCGTGACCATCCCATCTTCTACTGTGAAGTCGCGCATCGCCGCAATCTTGCAGCAGGAGGGTTACATCGCCTCGTACAAGGTTGATCAAAATCCTTTTGGCGTTGGAAAGACGCTCACTATCAATCTCAAGTATGGCCCTAATCGTGAACGCTCAATCGCAGGCGTTCGTCGAGTGAGCAAGCCGGGACTTCGCGTCTATGCGAAGTCGACTTCGCTGCCTCGTGTGCTCGGTGGATTAGGCGTTGCCATCATTTCGACTTCTTCCGGATTGCTTACTGATAAGCAAGCTGGCAAACAAGGGGTAGGCGGAGAAGTTCTCGCCTATGTATGGTGATCTGATATGTCACGTATCGGAAAGAAGCCAATCGAACTTCCTAAAGGCGTTGAAGTGACCATCAGCGGACAAGATGTTGCTGTTAAAGGTCCAAAGGGATCTCTCTCACTCACTATCTCTGCACCTATTGCAATTGCTAAAGAGGGTGAGTCAACGCTAGTGCTTACTCGTCCAGATGACGAGCGCGCGAACCGTGCACTGCACGGACTTTCACGTACTTTGGTCGCCAACATGATTGAAGGCGTTACAAGGGGTTACGAGAAAAAACTTGAACTTGTTGGCGTTGGATACCGTGTTGCTGCGAAAGGCAAAGACCTTGAGTTCGCTCTTGGATTTAGCCACCCAGTGCTCGTGCCTGCGCCAGAGGGAATCTCCTTTGCCGTAGAGAGTCAGACCAATTTCTCTGTTCAGGGAATTGACAAGCAACTGGTTGGTGAAGTTGCCGCAAATATCCGCAAGATTCGAAAGCCAGAACCTTATAAAGGCAAAGGCGTTCGATATGCAGAGGAGAAGGTTCGCCGCAAACAAGGAAAGGCGGGTAAGAAATAATGTCGCAACAAGTGAGCGTTAGAGTCCGAAAAGGATCTGCCCAAGTTGCTAGAAAGCGCCGCCACTTCCGCGTTCGCAAGAAGGTTGTTGGTACAACTGCTCGTCCACGCTTAGTGATCACTCGCTCTGCTCGACATATTGTTGCGCAGATTGTAGATGACTCAGTTGGCAAGACCTTGGTATCAGCGTCAACGATGGAAATAGATATACGTAACCAAAACGAAGATAAGACACGTAAGGCCCGCGAGGTGGGTGCGCTTGTTGCGCAACGCGCCAAGAGCGCAGGAGTCACTAGCGTCGTCTTTGACCGAGCTGGAAATAAGTTTCATGGTCGAGTTGCCGCTCTCGCCGAGGGTGCCCGCGAGAATGGATTGGACTTCTAATGGCCGCTGAAAAAGTTACCGAACGGAACGAAAAAGGCGCTCGCGAACGCGGTGGCCGTGACGGTGGTCGCGGTGGCCGTGACGGTGGTCGCGATGGTGGCGAGAAGAGCCAATATATGGAGCGCGTTGTTTTCATTAACCGCGTCTCGAAAGTTGTTAAAGGTGGTCGTCGCTTCTCCTTCACCGCACTTGTGGTTGTTGGCGATGGCAAGGGAACTGTTGGCGTTGGATATGGCAAGGCAAAAGAAGTTCCTGCCGCAATCGCAAAGGCAGTTGAAGAGGCTAAGAAGAGCTTCTTTAAAGTCTCCATGATCCAGGCAACCATTCCGCACCCAGTTCAAGGTGAGGCAGCAGCCGGCGTAGTACTTCTTCGTCCTGCTAGCCCCGGAACTGGTGTTATTGCTGGTGGTCCAGTTCGCGCCGTACTTGAGTGCGCTGGAATCCACGATGTATTGAGCAAATCGCTTGGCTCAAGCAATTCAATCAACATGGTTCATGCAACTGTTGCAGCGCTGAAGCAACTTGAACATCCAACAGCAATCGCTGCTCGTCGTGGTCTCTCGCTTGAGCAAGTTGCTCCTGCAGCGCTTCGTCGCGCAATGAACGCTGGCGCTAATTCACAAACATCACATTCGACGGTAGGTGCCTAATGGGACGACTCAAGGTAACTCAGCTCCGCTCAAAAGTTGGCGGACGTCCAGAACAGCGCGACACACTTCGTTCGCTTGGACTTAAGCGAATTGGCGATGTTGTCGTCAAAGAAGATCGCCCAGAGATTCGTGGCATGGTGCACGCAGTGCGCCATCTCATTAAAGTTGAGGAGGTCGAGTAATAATGACGCTAAAGATGCATCATCTCCGTCCGGCGCCTGGCGCTAAGAAGGAGAAGACACGTAAGGGTCGCGGTGAAGCCTCCAAAGGTAAGACTTCAGGTCGCGGTGGCAAAGGTACCCATGCTCGAAACACTGTTCGCGCAGGTTTCGAAGGTGGACAGATGCCACTTCACATGCGTCTTCCGAAACTTCGCGGATTTAAAAATCCAGAGCGAGTTGAGTATCAAGCGGTAAATGTCGCAACTCTCAATGCCCTCTTTCCCAAGGGTGGCACGATTGGCGTCAGCGAGATTGTTGCAGCTGGTGCTGCGCGCAAAGGTCTCCCTATCAAGGTTCTTGGTAATGGTGAGATTTCGGTAGCGCTAACAGTGACTGCGCATGCATTCTCAACAAGTGCAGAAGAGAAAATTACCGCCGCAGGCGGGAAAGTCAATTCACTCTAGTAGGTAGAGCGAAAACGTTAGATACGTAAGTCACGTCAGATAGGGGAGTAGCGATGCTTGCAGCATTTGGTAAGGCGTTTAAGACGCCAGATCTTCGTCGCAAAATTTTCTTCACCCTGGCAATCATGGCTCTCTTTCGCTTTGGTTCAGTAATTCCTACCCCAGGTGTTTCATATCAAAACGTTCAGAAGTGTTTATCTCAGGTACAAACTGGCGGACTCTTTGGACTGATTAATCTCTTTAGCGGTGGCGCACTTCTCCAACTCAGCGTCTTCGCTCTCGGCATCATGCCGTATATCACTAGCTCGATCATCATCCAACTTCTCACTGTCGTAATTCCTCGTTTTGAAGCGCTCAAGAAGGAAGGTCAGTCAGGAACTGCAAAGTTAACCCAGTACACCCGCTACCTAACTATCGGGTTAGCAGTCTTGCAATCTTCAGGTCTTATTGCTGTTGCACGAACACCAGGCCGTCTTTTCAATGGATGTAACGAGGCAATCATTCCCGATACTTCCTGGTCGCGAATTATCACGATGGTTGTGGTCATGACTGCAGGAACGTCTGTAATCATGTGGCTTGGCGAGCTCATCACTGATCGTGGCGTTGGCAACGGCATGTCTATTTTGATCTTCACTTCTATTGCTGCCGGATTCCCTGGCCAACTGTGGAGTATCAAACTATCAAAGGGACTCTTCACCTTCCTGATAGTTCTTGCGCTCGGAATTCTCATCGTTGCGGCAGTTGTTTTCGTTGAACAAGCGCAACGTCGAATTCCAGTGCAGTATGCAAAGCGTCAAATTGGAAGCCGCTCCTATGGCGGTGCCAGCACTTACATTCCAATTAAGGTGAACCAGGCTGGAGTTATTCCAGTGATCTTTGCTTCTTCACTCCTTTATATTCCATCACTCATCGCAAACCTAACGAACAGTAAAGCAGCATGGGTAGTCTGGATTCAAAGTAATTTTGTTCGTGGCGATCATCCGATTTACATCTCAGCATATTTCTTCATGATTATTTTCTTCACCTACTTCTATGTATCAATCACTTTCAACCCAGAAGAAGTTGCAGACAATATGAAGAAGTACGGTGGATTCATCCCGGGAATTCGTGCCGGACGACCCACTGCAGAATATTTACAGTATGTACTCTCGCGTATCACCGCTCCAGGATCTCTCTATCTCGGCCTGGTCTCGATTATTCCGATTATTGCTCTCGTTCTCTTTGGGGCATCACAGAACTTCCCATTTGGTGGAACGGCAATTCTGATTGTCGTTGGCGTTGGTCTTGATACTGCTAAGCAGATTGAAAGCCAGTTACAACAGAGGTCATACGAAGGCTTCTTGCGCTAATGCGTCTGGTACTCGTTGGCCCACCGGGAGCAGGTAAGGGAACCCAAGCCGAATTTATCTCGGCCCACTTCTCCATTCCGCATATCTCTACCGGAGATATTTTCCGCGCAAACCTCTCAGCTGGCACCCCTCTTGGGCTAGAAGCGAAGGGGTACATGGATAAAGGAGATTTAGTTCCCGATTCGCTGACAACGGCAATGGTCAAAGATCGGTTAGAAAAAGACGATGTCGCTAACGGATTCTTGCTCGATGGGTACCCCCGAACCACTGGTCAAGCGCAAGCGCTCGATGAAATTCTCAAGGAGATTAACGCTCCTCTTGAAGTCGTTCTTGAAATGCAGGCGGATCAAGATGAGATTGTGGCGCGCTTATTAGCTCGTGGTCGCTCTGATGACAGTGAAGAGGTTATTCGCCATCGACTCAAAGTTTATGTGGAGCAGACTGCGCCGATAATTGCGTATTACAAGGGCTCTGGAATTTTGCGCTCAATAAATGGACTTGGCTCAGTGGCTGAAGTAACGCAACGTGCAATTTCTACTCTTAGCCGCTAATTAGTTATTTAATGGAATATAGATGGCAATCGAAATTAAATCTCTCGATGAGATTAAAAAAATGCGAAAAGCTGGAATTTTGGTTGGACAGACTCTTCAGAGATTAAGAGAAGTTATCCGTCCTGGATTGATGACAAAAGATCTTGACCTTATTGCACATAATTTCATTATCAAAAATGGTGGCGTGCCATCTTTTCTTGGGTACCACAGTTATCCCGCAACCATCTGTACTTCTGTAAATAGCCAAGTCGTGCACGGTATCCCTGGCGAGTTAGTGCTCAATGAAGGCGACATCATCTCTATCGATTGTGGCGCGATTATTGATGGTTGGCATGGTGATAGCGCTATCTCACTTGGTATTGGTGAAATCTCACCTGAAGATCAGAAGTTAATTGCCGATTGTGAGTACTCAATGTGGGCTGGGATTGCGGCGGCAAAAGTTGGTGGTCGGTTAACTGATTTAAGTTCGGCAATTGAGAAAGCGATAACTTCCCGTGGAAAGTACGGAATTGTTCGCGAATACGGCGGTCATGGAATTGGCACCGCTATGCATCAAGAGCCGCACCTTCTTAATTACGGCTCTGCTGGTCGCGGACCAAAATTAGTTGCAGGGATGGCGCTCGCTGTGGAGCCGATGATCATGCATGGCTCAGAGAAAGTTCGGGTGGAGAGCGATGAATGGACTGTGAGCACCATTGATGGATCGCGCGCAGCTCATACCGAACACACCTTTGCGCTCCTACCCTCAGGGGAGATATCGGTCTTGACCGCCCTGGACTCCGGGGTCTCAGGCCTGGCACCTTTTGGGGTAACCCCCGCTCTTTTGTAGGGGGTTAGGGAACCCGATTTCTAGAAATCGACCCCCCTGGCCTAGACTTGCCGGTCTTGGGTTTACGCAGAAAAACATGGGAGTAG
>RFXN01000068.1 GCA_009921625.1 Candidatus Fonsibacter lacus
GCGAAGCGCTCTGGGGTGTCAACGATTGCGCATCCATATGACGAACGCTCCTACCTCTCCTTGAGAAATGGCCTAATGGCCCCATTCCGCCTAGACGGGGGGCTACAGAGTGAGCCTGGAAAAGTTCTTTTCAGACTAACTGGCGTGAATGCTACCGCTGATGCTCTGCCAAGATATGACCATGCCAATTGAGCCGAGCCAGGGACATGCGAACGAGAATGAGGCCGACACCTACCTTCGTGCCGACGTACGCCATCTCGGAGAATTACTTGGCCAAACGCTTGTGCGTCAAGAGGGGCAGGCCCTTTTAGATCTCGTTGAATCTGTCCGCTTGGCGGTTCGCGAAGAATCTCCATTGGGATCAACAATTCTCGAACGCGTTGATCTTGCCGATAGCATCAAGTTGGTACGCGCATTTAGTACCTACTTCCATTTAGCAAATATCGCAGAACAAGTACACCGCGCCAGAGCGCTCTACAAAGAGCGAGTCAATGGGGACTCCTGGCTCCAGCAAACTTTTCATAAGATTTCTGAGGCAAAAGTGAGCAAGGATGAATTGGCTCGTTCGGTTGCCATGCTCTCGGTTCGCCCAGTTTTCACAGCGCACCCAACAGAAGTTGCTCGACGATCGGTACTTAGCAAATTGGGCACAGTTGCAGAGCTACTTAATGAAAAAAATGTACGTGAACGTGATAAAAAACTTGCGGAAGCTATCGAACTTCTCTGGCAAACCGATGAACTTAGACTGGAACAACCTGAACCGCTAGATGAAGCGACCAATGCGCTCTACTATTTAGATGACCTACATAGATACACGGTGCCTCAAGTACTCGATGATTTTGCTTACGAACTTTCCCAATATGGCATAGCTCTTGATGTCCTAGCGAGACCACTATCATTCGGCAGCTGGATAGGCGGCGATCGAGATGGAAATCCAAATGTCACTCCAGCTATCACTTCAGAAACTGTTGCTTTGCAAGTGGGACACGCAGTCCGAGTTTTACTTGAAAAACTTGATGCGCTTCGACAGTCTCTATCTGTTTCTGCACGGCTCGCTGGAGCAAGTGATGACTTATTACGATCCATTGAGCAAGATTTGGTAAATATTCCTGAATTTGAAGATCGTTTTAAACGTTTAAATGTTGAAGAACCTTATCGATTAAAAGCAACTGCCATCCGACACAAATTAGTTTTGACTCAACGACGGCATGCCAGCAAGTCACTCCATCAACCCGGTCGTGATTATGCAAATACCCAGGAGCTTCTTGATGATTTAATCCTGATGCGCGAATCTCTCCTTGAGCATAAGGGTGAACTTATTGCAACCGGAGAACTCGAACAATTGATTCGCACCGCTTCAGCATTTGGATTGACCCACGCAACGCTCGATATACGCGAACACTCCAACCAACATCATCACGTGCTCAATCAGTACTTCATCGCACACAACATTGATGATTATCTCACCTTGACTGAAGATGAGCGGCTTAATCTCTTGAGCGCTGAATTGACTAACAATCGAAAGCTGGATCGAGAAATACTTGATGCGCGAGGAAAGCAAACCTATGACACATTAACCACAATTGGTGAGATAATCGATAAATTTGGTGATGAGGCGATTGAAAGCTACATCGTTTCGATGACTAAATCAGCAAGCGACCTCCTGGCCGCAGTGGTTCTCGGCGTAAAGGCAGATCTAATTAATTTACATGAGGGAAGGGCTCTTATTGGTTTTGTCCCGCTACTTGAAACGGTCGCAGAGTTACAGAGAGCTGATGAAATTCTTGGACGCTTACTTTCGATTTCTGAGTATCGTGAAATCATTGAATTAAGAGGTGAGTTACAAGAGGTCATGTTGGGATATTCAGATTCCAATAAAGATGCTGGCATCACCACAAGTCAGTGGGAGATTCATCGAGCGCAACGCAAGCTCCGTGATCTTGCAAGTAAAGCGAGAATAAACCTTCGAATTTTTCATGGTCGTGGTGGTTCTGTTGGTCGCGGTGGCGGCCCTACATACGATGCCATTCTTGCCCTTCCTTGGGGATCACTTGCAGGGGAAATAAAAATGACCGAACAGGGAGAGGTCATCTCCGATAAATACTCACTACCCTCTCTTGCTCGAGAAAATGTCGAGCTAATACTTGCTGCTGCTTTGGAGGCAACAGTTCTTAATCGTGCTCCTCGACAGAGCGCACGTGATCTTGCGAACTGGGATTCTTGCATGGATACAGTGAGTGAAGCCGCGATGCGTTGTTATCGAAATTTGGTTGATCACCCCGATCTTCCGAAATACTTCTATCAATCCACACCGGTAGAGCAGTTGGGAAACCTGTATCTTGGTTCGCGTCCTTCACGAAGGCCTGACTCCGACTCTGGGCTCGCAGGATTACGGGCAATTCCATGGGTATTTGGATGGACTCAATCTCGACAAATTGTTCCTGGTTGGTTTGGCGTAGGAAGTGGCTTAAAGGCAGCGCGCGAAGCCGGAGAAAACAAAGTTCTCAAACAGATGTATGAGGATTGGCACTTCTTCACAACATTTATCAGCAATGTTGAAATGACACTTGCGAAAACTGATTTAAGAACCGCTGAACACTATGTAAATACTCTAGTTGATCCTGAACTGCGACATTTCCTCGATGAAATACAGGCGGAGTTTCAACTCACAGTAGATGAGATTTTGCTACTCACACAGAAATCCCAGCTTCTGGGCGATCAGCCAATACTGGCTCAAACTCTTGCAATTAGAGATGTGTACCTGCGACCTATGCAGTTACTTCAAGTTTCACTCCTTCAGAGGGTGCGAAATGGTGAAGAGGTAGATGGAATTCTTAATCGAGCGCTCTTGCTCACGATAAATGGAATTGCTGCGGGGCTCAGGAATACTGGGTAATAATCGAAATTGAATTCACTGATTAAAAATTTGTTGGGTACTTTCCAAGCCTTTAGTAACAAGTGACTCAATCGCATCACATGCGCGCAGCGCTAAATCGGGAACTTGGCCCCGCTCGGTTTTGCTGAAATTATCAAGAACATAATCGGCAGTATCTTGCGGAGTGGTTGGCCGGCCAATCCCTACACGTATTCGAAAATATTCAGGGGTGTTTAATGATTGCGTGAGCGATTTAAGACCGTTGTGTCCATTATCGCCACCTCCAAGCTTTACTCTAATTCCATCAAATGGAATATCTAACTCGTCATGAATTGCAATAATCTGCTGCGAAGCCGCATTGAAGTACTTTGCTAATGGTGCAACCGCGTCTCCAGAATCATTCATGTACGTCAATGGTTTCACGATGATTAATTTTGGAACTTCGCTTCCAGCTCCCAGGCGAACTTCTGAGACTAATGCGCGGTATTTGTGTGGCGAGAATTTGCCTGCATAACGCTTCGCTAATTCGTCAGCGACCACAAATCCGATGTTATGGCGAGTGGCGCTGTATTTATCGCCAGGATTACCTAGGCCAACAACTAGCCAGGCGTTATTCACTTGACTAGCCATTGACGCTTTCACAATCTCTTATTCGCTAATATTGATAATAGCTAGGCGTGAAATTAGCTCTTTGCAACTTCAGCAGCAGGTGCAGCCGCTTCTGCGCCCTCAGTTCCTTCAGTAGCAGCAGGAGTAGCAGCCACTTCATCTACGGTCGAACGAATGCTGAGGTGAACTACAGGCATCTTTGCATCACTAACCAAAGTGACGCCCTCTGGCAACTTCACATCTGATGCATAAAGTGATTCACCAGCGGCAAGGCCTTCCATATCGAGCTCAAGGTGAGCCGGAATAGAGGTTGCTTCGACTTCGACTTCAATGGTGTTGTGAACGTGTTCTAAAATTCCATCTTGGTCATACTTACCAAAAGTATGGACTGGAACTAAAACAACGACGCGCTCTCCTCTACGTACCAAAACTAAGTCGATATGTTCCAACGTTCCTTTAAGTGGGTCGCGAACGACTGACTTTGGCAACGTCAGTTCAACTTGTGATCCTAGGTCAATATCTAGAAGAACGTTTGAAGTTTTCAGGGCTACTCCCACTTCACGTGCAGGAAGCGCAATATGGATCGGCTTTTCGCCATGGCCATAAATAACTGCGGGAACTAATCCGTCACGACGTGCTCGTCTGGCTGCGCCCTTTCCAAATTCAGAGCGAACCCTCGCGTTAATTTTAATTTCGGCCATCTGATCCTCCGTTGCGCTGGTCTTGCATTCTTTCCCAGCGAGAGACGAGGCGGGCCCTAGAGCTAGCCGTCGATGACGGGATGTCATCCCCTCGCCGGAAGGGTAGAAGCGTAACCCAGGGAGCGTGAGAAAGAAAAATTGGCCGGGGATTCGATTTATTAGGGAGATTGCTCTTACGAATGGCCGTCAAAAAGGCTAGTGACGGAGCCATCTTCAAAGACCTCTCGAATTGCTCTGGCAAGGAGCGGGGCAATGGAGAGCACAGTTAATCGATCGAATTTTGATTCTTCTGGAATTGGCAGAGTATTGGTCACAACAACTTCACTCACTCGAGAATTCTTTAATCGATCGATAGCAGGGCCCGAGAGAACCGCGTGCGTTGAAGCGACAATCACCTCGCGAGCTCCCTCATCAAATAGCGCATCAACTGCCTTAGTAATCGTTCCCGCGGTATCAATCATGTCGTCGATAACTACACAGGTTTGTCCGGTTACATCGCCTACGACGCGACCAGTCTTCGATTCATTAGGGATTCGAGGATCACGAGTCTTATGGATAAAGGCAATCGGACAGCCACCGAGCAAATCAGACCAGCGCTCCGCAACGCGAACGCGACCTGAGTCTGGCGAAACAATTGTTAACCGTGATCGGTCAACTTTGCTGCCGACATAATTTGCCAATAACGGAAGTGCAAATAAGTGATCTACAGGGCCATCGAAAAATCCCTGAATTTGCGAAGTGTGCAAATCAACAACCATCAATCGATCCGCGCCAGCAGTCTTGAATAGATCTGCCATTAAGCGAGCTGAGATCGGTTCACGGCCGCGGTGTTTCTTATCTTGACGAGCGTAACCGTAGAACGGAGCAATCACCGTAATTCTCTTTGCAGATGCACGCTTAAGCGCATCAACCATGATGAGTTGCTCCATGATGTGCTTATTGACTGGAGTTGCATGGCTTTGTAGGACAAAGGCATCACAGCCTCGAACGCTCTCTTCGAAACGAACAAAAATTTCACCGTTAGCGAAATCGTA
>RFXN01000069.1 GCA_009921625.1 Candidatus Fonsibacter lacus
GCATTCACCACTCAGCCTCAGGTAACAATTCGCGATAGCGCTGGCAACACTGCCACCTCCGCCACCGGTGAAATCACCGTATCTATTGCAAGCGGTGTGGGCGGAACTCTTGCTGGAACGACAACTGCCAACCTAATTAATGGCGTCGCAACCTTTACCAATCTCGCGCTTAGCGGTGTCGCGGGGACTGCCTACACACTTGCGTATTCCACATCAGGAGTACCAGGCGCTTCCGAAATCTTGACTTTGAGCGCTGGCGCTGCCGCCAAGATTCAATTAGCGACCCCAGCAGCTGGATTTAATAATGGAACAGCATTTACTCGCACCCAACCAGTGCTTCGAATTCAAGATAGCACCAGCAATACAGTTTCAAGTTCTAACGCAATAGTCACGGCATCAGTCTCGAGCGGTGGCGTTCTTCTTGGCACAACTTCGCAGAGCGCCTCATCAGGAATTGTTACCTTCACCAACCTTGGTGTTTTTGGAACTCCCGGAAATACCTACACCGTCACCTTTGCTTCGCCTGGCCTACTCAGCACAACCCAGACTGTTCTTCTTACATCAGGCTCATCGTTGACGCCAACATTTGGAAGTACTACGCCAACATTTGATGGATTCACCGTTCAAATCACAAACTTTAATCGAATCTTCAATTGGACCTTCTCGCTCCTTGAAGGAAATCCGTCGACGCAAATCTCACTTGGCGGCAATGGATTATTAACGATTACTGGTATGCCGGTAGGTGCGAGCGCAATTATCTCGGCAACAACCTCGCGTAATGGATTTGAAAATGGCGCCTCAACCGTCACTGGTTCCAACTGTCATCGATCTCAACCCTGGCGTCTCAAGCGATGTCACGGTGACAACAAGTAAGTCAGGGCGTGTCTCTGCCTCAGCAACAATTACCGGAAGCGCTTCAGGGCTAGAGACCACAACAGGTATTCGAGACCTTGCCGCCAATCTCCTAACAGATGCACCGCTCTATCCCATCTGTGCCGGTGGTACTTCTGCAAATGAGGGCATTGGAAATCTCAATGACCGAAATAGCAAGACTAAATATCTCTGCTTCAACGCCTCCAACCGCCTCAACGCCACATATATCCGCAATAGCGCTGGTTTCTACACGGGAAATATTGGCAGTAAGTTGGTAACGGGAATTCAATTTACTTCGGGAGACTCTGATCGCTCACGTGATCCGATTATTTACTCTCTCTTTGGTTGTACATCGCTTAACAATGGTTGCTCGCCAATTGTGGTCAATGGACGTACCGCGATTGACGTCCTTCGAAATGACTCATCCTCTACTCAATCTTTCCTCAATACAACGCCGTACAACTATTACAAAGTCACCTTTGGCGCGCTTCGCACCTCGTGGACCGATGCACTTCAGGTAGCCGAGGTCGCGCTTATTGGAACAGATGCAAACGCAGGTGGCCTCATCCCAACCTTTGGCGCGGTCACGCCAGTGGCTAATGGCTTTACCGTTCAAATCACTAATTTCAACGCTGCATACACCTGGCGGGGCAGCGTAAATAACAATGGTGGCGTATCCATTGGGTCGGACGGCTTGGTAACAGTCACCGGTCTTGCGGGAGCAACGACGGGAACTGTCGCAATCACCACCTCGAGACCTAAGTATGAGAGCGCAACTGCATCAATCTCAGGAACTTCGCTCAACTCGGCGCTCATTCCTACCTTTGGCGCTGCAACGCCAACTGCTGATGGCTTTGTGGTACCAATCTCGAACTACTCGAGCGATTACATTTGGGACGCAAACGTCATAACCGGTTCAGCCGCAATCTCAGGCGGAGTGTTGACCGTTACCGGCCAGAGCGCAGCAAATCAAGCCGTGGTAACAGTGACCACAACTCGAAACGGTTATGGCACAGGTCGCGCTCAGGTGGTCGCCACTGCTCTTGCCGATGGATTAACACCGAACTTTGGTCCATCGTTGGGCACCACTGATGGCTTTACCATTCAGGTAAGAAATTATTCAAACCTCTATACCTGGAATATCTCTGCAAGCGCTGGCCAAGGAGCAATCAGCTCAACCGGTCTGATCACCGTGACTGGTTTAGCTGCAGGAGCAAGTTCAACAGTTACGGTCTCAACGTCGAAGAGTGGATCCTTTACCGTTATTTCACAAGCTGTTGGTAAGGCGCCTATTGGAACAGCGCTCACGCCACGCTTTACTCTTAGCACCTCAACGAGCGATGGCTTTACCGCACAAATTCTCAATTACGACGCGGCTTATACATGGAGCGGCACAGCAAACACTGGCTCTGTGACGATTAGTGAAACAGGACTTGTCACTGTTACTGGCGCCGGAATTGCAGTAGCGCCCCGAACTCGATCCATCGTGGGCGAGGACATTAAGTTGGAAGTTCCAATTAGCGCAGCAACCTCGAGCACCGATGTCACAGTAGTTGTTGATATTCCCGTTGATGCCGCGCCTAGTTCAACATCATTTACCGGAAGAGCTGTTGCAACCGACGCTGTCGACCAAGGACTTCGCACCATTCGCCTCGATGGAAGTAGCAGTGGCTCGACCGTGACAAATGTGAGCGCGCCAATCGCAATTACTATTCCTGCCTCCGCAGGTATCGGTGTACCGGTCTACTCGCCAGATGGCACCAACTGGGTTGAACTTCCACTTCTTGCTGCTGCTTCACTTCCAGATGGTCAAGAGATGGGTTACTACAAGTACGACGACGGCACAATCTTGATCTTGACCAGAAAGATTGGTGGCTAATGATTAATAAATTCACTCGCCACTGCGCGCTATTGGTCGGAACTTTCTTGACGCTTTCACTAGTGCCGCTACCTGCAGCGCATGCAGAGAGCTATTTTGGAGTGCTCGCGCCGCAGCCAACGGCTGTCCAAATTTCAGTATCTGCGGCATCAATTCGCTTAAATCAGAGCGCTACCGCAACTGCAACTGGCGGTTCAGGTGATGGGGTTTTCTCTTTCTCCACTACCACTCCCGCGAAGTGTTCGATAAACGGCGCAGGCGTCATTACACCCATCGCCGTGGGAACCTGCACCCTTCGGGCAACTAAAGCATCTTCGGGAACTTTCTTGCAGCGAACGTCAGATCCTGCATCAATCACTATTACCGCCAACGATCCAACTGCAGAGGGAAAGGAGGAAGAGCAGCCACCACGGGTTGATGCGAGAGGGAATCTACTGAGCACGACCGCGATTCCCACATTTAGCTCCGATGTGTCCATGACCGGCTCAAGCGCACTGGTCACGTGGAAATTCTCAACAAAGGTAAAAGTCCTCGTCTCCTCTCGCAATGGTGAGAGTCGATACGAGGGTGTTTCGCGAACCGAAAATGGCGGCGAACTTTCAATTCCTAACTTAGAGGCTGGCTATCAGTACACGATTACTGTCATCAATGATGATGAGAAGATTTCCCAGGTATTCCAACGTTCGGTCGCTCCGACAAAAGTCACCCGTATCTCCGGACTCTCGCCTTCCGCGGCAACAAACTATTCTCTTTGCAATCTCTGCCCAAGGAGAAGGGGGAGAGTTCTCCGATCCGGTGAAATTCCGCGCTGGGCTCACCGCACCAGTGAATATCTCGGCAAAACTTCCAACCAATCCAGCAACCAATGGATTAACCACCACGACCTCCAACCAACTCAAGTCCATTGCAAATCGTTTAACTGCGCAGACAGTCGTCACGGTTACCACCTATTACGACCCAAAGGTCAAGGGGGCTAAGGCGCTTGCAGCAAAGCGAATCGCGCGCGCAGCGGCGACAGTTAAGGTCGCTAAATCAACGCTTGAGGTGCGCACACAAGTTCGACCTTCAATGTCCAAGAAATCGCTCACTCAGATCACTCTCATCACAAAAGCTCCAGCCCGAAAGCTCACTCTGACAAACGCGTAATTCAAACTAATTCCGACTAATTCCGATAGGTAATTTTTGACCCAGGTCAACTAGACTGCGGCTATGAGCGAAAAACCAAAAATATTTGTAAAGCCAAATGGATCAATCCGAGTGACCGGCGAAGTTGATTTCATTGATAGCGAAGGAAAGGTCATCCGAAGCGAATCTGCATTCTCACTCTGCCGATGTGGCCATTCGAAAGATAAACCGTTCTGCGACGGATCTCATCGTGAAGCAGGTTTTGAAGCCCCTGGTATGTAGCGTTTAGGAATTAACGCTCAGCAGGGGATTCAAGGAGTCGTTCGGTCTGATCTTCAATTTCGACCGCAACGCGCTTCAGTGAAACGGCATACTCCTTGGAGTGATGTCCGCAGAAGAGTAATTCACCCGTTGCGAGTTTTACTCGCACATAGGCCTGAGCTCCACATCGATCACAGCGATCTGATGCGCTCAAGGGGCTTTGCGTTAGCGTGCTGATACCTGCCATTGCTCTTACCGACCTTTCCCGTCTGCTGTTAGTGGAACATATAACCATGCCGGACTTATTCCCCGCAGGAAATTTGGTAACAAAAACCTGCGAATTTTTTTCTCCCGTGATCTGGGTTATTCTGATAATCACCTCGCCTCGAGCGCGCTATATGCCAATTAATCGCAAGAACCCCCAGTACCCTTGACCATCATGAGCCCTGCCACTGCCAAGCCTGCTGCCGCCTCAAAGGGCGCCAAGAAGGGCGCTAACGGCGCAGCTATGGGTGGTGGTGAGTACACCGCAAAGAACCTGGCGGTCCTGGAGGGGCTTGATGCGGTCCGTAAACGCCCTGGTATGTATATCGGCTCAACCGACTCCAGGGGCCTCATGCACTGTCTCTGGGAGATCATCGATAACGCCGTCGACGAGGCGCTCGCCGGATATTGCCACGCCGTTGAGGTAACCCTTGGCGCCGATGGCTCGGTTGAAGTGAGAGATGATGGTCGGGGCATCCCGGTAGATATTGAAGCGAAGACTGGGCTTACCGGTGTAGAGCTGGTGATGACCAAACTCCACGCGGGTGGAAAATTCGGCGGCGGTTCATATGCAGCATCAGGTGGTTTGCATGGGGTTGGCGCATCGGTAGTTAATGCCCTTGCCATTCGAATGGATGTTGCGATCGCCCGTGATGGCGCGCTGCATACGATTTCGTTTCAACGCGGCGTACCGGGAACTTTCGAAAAGGCCACTCCCGATTCGAAGTTCACTAAAGGTAGCGGTGCAAAGAATCTGAAAAAAGGCGGCAAGGTCGGCAA
>RFXN01000070.1 GCA_009921625.1 Candidatus Fonsibacter lacus
AGATAATTAAGTCGATAGGCAACTACACCAAGAATTACTGCAAGCGCAAGAAAGATAGAAACCTGTCCAGCTTTACTTAGTCGATCCCATTGTGACGAGAGCAGAATGACGGCCGCCACGGTAGTGAAGATGCCACCAAGATAACCACCAATCTCAGCAAGAATTGAGCGGCGAGATTGTGTTTTATCTTCATGATGAAGTGCGTCACTGTCAATTACCTGATATTTCAAGCGAATTTCATCAGCGAGTTCCGTACTTACCTTTCCTTCGCTAATTAATTGATGAAGTGCGCGATCTAATCGATCACTCACTTAATAGCCCACCGCACATCTACTGTGACAGTGACATCTTGTTCGCCAAGATCAATCTCGGTCGGTGCAGCTGCAGCGTCAGCGCTTGCCTTTGCTAACCCAAAGATTGGTGGGTTATAGGAAGAGTTGGTTTCACTTACCCAAAGAATCTTTCCTAAATCAAAATCAAAGAGCTTGGCGTAAGCAAGGGCCTTCTTCTTTGCCTTCGCAACAGCCTTCTCGCGAGCTGCATCTTGAGCATCATCAATTTCAAGAACAATCGGCGTCACGCTCGTCACTTGGATGTTATCGCCAGCCGCATCGACTGCAGCGTCAATGATTGCTCCAGCATTAGTCTCGTCGCGAATAAGCACGGTGAAACTCTGACTTGCGCGGTAACCCTTGAGCTCCTGGCCCTTCTCTTGCGTCCAGGTGTACTCCGGATAAATAGTGAGGTTCTGCGATTGAATCGTGGCATTTAAGCGAACGGTGTCTGGAGTGACTTTGACTGTCCCGGTGCCCTGCACACTTACACCTGAGGTGGCGGCGCTCGCGCTCTGCGCGCTCGTCCCTACGGGAAGAAGGGCTAAAGCGGTGGAAAGGATGGTGGCGGGTATCAGTTTTTTTGCGTTCATAGCCATATCTTCTCCTACTTTCCTTAAAGTTTCCTCATAGTGGGACAATATATATATGTGTGCTCAGAGCTCTGGCGGTGCAATCCTCTCAAATTGCTCAGCTGATGCGATCGCGCTCGCGGCAGAGAAGTTACGTACTGGTGGGTTAGTCGCCTTTCCCACCGAAACTGTTTATGGCCTTGGCGCTGATGCGAGTAATCCTGAAGCAGTCGCACGGATATACCAAGTAAAAGGTAGACCACACGATCACCCAGTTATCGTCCATTTATCTGATGCTAATAAACTAGATAAGTGGGCAAGTGAGATTCCTGAGTATGCAATTACTCTTGCACGAAATTTCTGGCCGGGCCCTATGACGCTCATTCTTCCGCGCAACGCATCAGTTGGTGATTTCATTACCGGGGGACAAGCAAGCGTGGGTATTCGGATCCCTAATAATCCAATTGCTCTTGAACTTATCAAGCGCGCAGGAGTGGGAGTCGCTGCGCCAAGTGCAAATCGCTTTGGCGCGATTTCGCCAACGACTGCGCTCGCCGTTCAGGAAGAAATTGGCTCGTATCTTGATAGCGAACGAGATGTCATCCTCGATGGTGGCGCATCTGATGTTGGAGTGGAGTCAACAATTATTGAATGTTTAGGTAAAGCACCGAAAATTCTTCGCCCCGGCGCAATTACGAAAGAGATGATTGAAGAGGTAACTGGGCTTACTGTTGATGAAGGCGCTTCAGAGGTACGCACCTCTGGAACGTTAGAACAGCACTATTCGCCAAAAGCAAAGGTATTTCTTCTTGATTGTGAGAATCCTGTTGTTGCCTGCATTGTTGGCGTGGGTTTTCTCGCACTCGAAAAATTTCCCACTCCTGATGGCGCAATTCGATTAGCTTCGCCAACGAGCAATGAAGAGTATGCGCGGGCGCTCTATGACGCGCTACGCGAAACGGTAGTGGTAGCCCTTGTTGCGTTACTGCCAATTTCACCGGCACGTGCAGATGGCCCAGCCAATAACAGCGCACCAACTATCTCCGGAACGCTCGCTGTTGGACAAGCGCTCAGCATCGCTCCAGGAAGTTGGACTCCAAGCCCTGCGAGCTATACCTATCAGTGGTGGAGCTGTTCTAGTCAGACCATCGCTACTTGCTCGCTTATCTCTGGCGCAACTTGTCGCACCAGCAATCACTGGTTCAGTGTTGGTAGGAACAACGCTTTCATTAAGTAGTGGAACATGGAGCGGCGCAACTTCTCCTGTCTATTCTTATCAATGGCAGAAGTGCACAACAACAGATGTTGCAACTTGTGTAAATATTCCTAACGCAACCTCCACTGGGTTTGCTGTTACCTCGGCAGAGGTGGGGTTCTACCTCCGCGGCGGAGTATCAATTGCTGCAAACACATTTAATCTTGCGGCATCGACATTCTCTGGATTAACAAGTCAGATATCTTCCGAGCCAATAACTCTTACCCTTCCTAGTATTTCCGGGCTTATTGCCGTTGATGAAGTACTGACGGCAGATCGTGGTTTGGTCGCTGCATTTCCACTTCCCACCTATACCCAGCAGTGGCAGGCCTGTACCGCAACCGATATCACTACTTGTGCACCAATAGATGGCGCAACCGCGCTCACCTACACAGTAAAAGAGAGCGATGTCGGAAAGTACTTCCGCATCATGGTTACCGCATCAAATAACTTAGGCGTGAAAGGTTCACCGAGCGCATTAACGGCCATAGCAATCAAGACTTCCTTGCCGGCAAATACCGTTGCGCCTGTTATCTCTGGCGCACCGATTGATCGCCAAACTCTTACCCTCGCAAGTGGAACGTGGAGCGGTGTGCCAACGCCAACAACTGCTGCGCAGTGGCAAGTATGTACCGACGCAGCTGGATCAAATTGCACCGACATATCTGGCGCAACGACTGCAACCTTAAAAATCACCTTTGCTGATCTTGGAAAATATTTCCGTGCGAAGGTCACTTCAACCAATCGAATTGGTGCAGTCTCCGCTAATTCCAATCTGTTAGGGCCAGTAACTCAGGCAACAAAATTAGAGCGCCCACCATCAACTTTCGGTTTCTTGCAGGTTGGGCAAGAGTGGAGCGCAACGCAAGGAACGTGGAGCGGCGCCATTAATCCGGTCTCTGCATTCCAGTGGCAACGTTGCGCCGATGAGAAGGGCGCCTCTTGTACAGATATCTCTGGAGCGACAAATAAGAGCTATACGATTCAAAGCGCTGATAAAGGGTCCTACATTCGAGTGAAAAATTGGATTACCGACCAGGCAACTCCGGCATATAGTGAAATCCTGCCGGTAAAAATCGCTGCGAAACCTGAGCTGCCCAAAGTTGAGAGCGCCCCCGCACCATCGCCTAAGCCAGTAGTGAAGAGCACGACCATCACCTGTACAAAAGAAAAAACCACCAGAAAGGTGACTGGGGTTTCGCCAGAGTGCCCTAGCGGTTTTAAGAAGAAGTAGTACATTCTTTCATCGTGAAGCGAAACCTGCTCGTCCGATTAGCGCTGGTGCTCGGCTTAGTGCTCACAACAACTCTGGTGAGAACGTATCAACTATCACTGCGCAAGGGGTGCCGCGTATTAATCCTGATGGCACGCCCAATGCAAGGTTATGCAAGGCAATTGGTACCGACCCCTGTAACAAACCTGATCAAACATACGTGGCAAATCTCCTTCTTCCGGTATGTAACGGGGCAGCGGATCAATGGTGTATCGAATCACTCTCCATCCGCAAGAAAGATAGCGCTTTAGCAAAAAACGCAACATTCATTCGCCAGGTGAATAGTCAACTCGTTGAGAAATCCTCTGGCACTGGGCTACCAGGGGGTTCGAGTATCAGTTTGTGGCGGGCTGAGGGAATGAAAAATAGTGGCGGCGTGGAAACCTACGCAGTCTATGTTGTTCTTAAAGCAACAAAATTATTCGGACGCACTCCATCCTTTGATGAATTCACCGCGATGGTCTTGCCATACTCAGAGAAATCTGGACTCCAATATGAAAGCCCATCCGCTGAAGAGATGACTTTGCCAAATGGCAGTATTCGAATTGGTACACGTGGTTCGGCAACGGGGTGCGCCTGGACTGAATCGGGAGTTTGTGGATTGATGGAAGATTTTCCTGAAGGGGTTCGAGCTTCGCTCACCCTTCGAGTAAGCAATCAGTTAACTGGTTGGTTGATGGGGCGAATGGCAGATCCGATTATTAATGTCGAGCCATTTGATGCAGAGCAAAATAAAATTGCTATTGATGCAGAACCGGTGAAAGTGCCAAAATTTTATGCGGTAACGGATCGTTCCAAAGCAACGCCAGAAATTTTGCAGTCGCTGCCAAGAAATTCTGATTTCAGTGGTGTGACCAATTCGCGGGCGAATGAGAGGGGTGCATTCGTAACAATTAACAATTGGAAAGAAATTGCAAAAGATACTGCTGCTGGTCTTGTCTCTACTTGGTCTGCGACAACTATTGCAAGCGGTTTTGGCTCTGCATGTTTAGCAGATAAAACTAAACTTCTTGGCGTTGTCACGACTAATGCAATGGTCTACGAGGGAACAGCGCCACGCTTTGAGAGCAGCACTCTCAATTATCAAGTGGGAGGCATGCACTACAACCCAGATGGATCAGTCTTCCAAGGTTCATATGACCTTGTGATGCGCAAGGCAACTGCGCAATGTTTATATGGATTTACCGATGCACCAATTACGGCGACAGTGACAGTCGTGGATGCTGGGAAAGAACAGCGCATCGAAACATCATCGTTGCAAGAGTTGGGAGCAGGAACTGATAAATGGCTCAAACTTTCTGCGCGTGGTTTCACCTTCTCTAGTCCAACGCTGAAGATCAAACTCAATCAAGAGAAACCTGTAGCGCCAGCAGCAACACCGACACCGACACAAAGCGCCGCCCCTACCCAAAATTCTTCGCAGGCAGCGCCGACCCCAAAAGTTGTCGAAAAAACTTCGATAACCTGCGTGAAGGGTAAAGTCATTCGTAAGGTAGTGGGTTCCAACCCGAAGTGCCCGACTGGATTTAAGAAGCGGTAAACCCATCCCGCCTGGTGGTCTAGACTTAGCGCTCGTCGCGCAATCGCGTGAAAACTTGGGGCCTTTAGCTCAGTCGGTAGAGCAACGGACTTTTAATCC
>RFXN01000008.1 GCA_009921625.1 Candidatus Fonsibacter lacus
CCTTTTCCGGCAGAAGTATCTCGAAGAATTGAGAAAATAGCGGGCGATAAAAGATACCTACCAATGATAGCCAAATTACTTGGCGCTTCTGCTTTTGATGGTTTCTCAACTAAATCAATAACTTGCGCAGGATTGGAGGGCGATAGACGTGCAATTCCATATTTGGAGATATCGCTATCTGGAACTTCCATCAACGCAAGAACTGAACCGCCATATTGCCTATGAACATGTAGCATCTCCTGCCAGAGCAAATTACTTGGCTCAATGAGATCATCGCCAAGTAAAACCGCAAATGGTGAATCACCAACATGTTCTGCGGCATGAAGAACGGCATCACCCAAGCCACGCGCGCGCGCTTGTATTACTGTATGTAGCGCCGGGAGCATATTCAGATGTCGGAGCGCAGCAAGTCGTTGCTCATCACCTCGAGCATGAAGAGTCTCTTCCAGCTCTGCTGATTGGGAAAAGTGATCGACCAGCGCGCCCTTGTTATGGCCAGTTATAAGTAATAGGTCGGTAAATCCTGCAGAGTGGGCCTCTTCGACAACATATTGAATCGCTGGCTTATCGACGACTGGAAGCATCTCTTTCGGGATTGCTTTTGTCGCCGGTAGAAAGCGAGTCCCCAAACCCGCGGCGGGAATGACCGCATGTTTAATTCCCATATGTCCTTGCTTTTCCATAGTGGTTACACCTTACGCTGTTCGCATGGAGAGTAAGGAAGAGGCGCGTGGGCGCTTTCGTAAACTTCGGGTAAGAGCGCAGTCACCTGATCGAACTGCCCCAGGGCGAGCGCTTCTGCAGATAGCAGAGGTAGTTAACGCCAAACTCATTGCCTCATTTCAATCCTATGGTGATGAGCCCGACACTTTTGCCCTCCATGAACACCTTCTTTCGGCAGGCAAACGAATTTTTCTCCCACGGATGAACTCTGATAAAACATTAACTTGGCTGGAACATGGCAGCGAAGTGCCAGCTTCAGATTTGACTTCTATTGATGTGGTGATTGTGCCAGCGCTTGCCATTGATTCACGAGGAGTCCGCCTCGGACAAGGGGGTGGATCTTTCGATCGCGCGCTTGCTCAGTTAAGCGGTTGGAAAATTGCACTCATTGATAGCGTCTGTCTCTCTTCCGAGGATTTACCTGAAGATAAGCATGATATTCGTGTCAATGCAGTCGCAACTGAATTGGGCATTACTCGATTTATTTAAATTGGCAGGTTCCGCGCTATCACAATTCGCTGCACCTGATTTGTCCCCTCGTATATTTGAGTGAGCTTGGCATCGCGCATCATTCGCTCGACTGGATAATCTGATACATAGCCGTATCCACCAAGAACTTGAACGGCATTTGTCGTTACTTCCATCGCTACATCCGTTGCGTAACACTTACTTGCAGCAGAATAAAAGGTTAAGTCAGCGCTGCCATGTTCGCTTTTTACTGCAGCGGTATAGGTAAGTTGACGAGCAGCTTCAATTTTCATCGCCATATCGGCCAACATAAATTGGATTGCTTGGAAATCAAAAATTTCTTTTCCAAATTGCTTACGTTGATGAGAATAGTTTTTTGCTACCTCAAAGGCCCCTTGGGAAATACCAAGTGCCTGTGCTGCGATAGTTATTCGAGTGTGGTCGAGAGTTTTCATGGCTAAGGCAAAACCTGTTCCTTCTTCGCCAAGCATTCGATCTGCGCTTAACCAAACATCATCAAAATAGACTTCACGGGTAGGTGAACCGCGAAAACCCATCTTCTTCTCATGTGCGCCGAAAGAGACTCCTGTATCACTCTTCTCCACAACAAATGCTGAGATTCCTTTTGCGCCCTTGGAACTATCTGTACTGGCAAGAACTGTGTAAAAATCAGATTCACCCGCGTTGGAGATCCATTTTTTACTTCCACTAAGAACCCAGCCGCCATCCTTTCTTACTGCTTTTGTGCGCATCGCTGCAGCATCTGAGCCTGCTTCTGATTCCGAGAGGCAATATGAGAAACCTTGTCCTTTAGCTAGAGGTGTCAGCCAACGCTTTTTCTGTTCGCTGGTGCCGGCGAGCAATACTGGCAAAGAACCCAATTTATTTACGGCAGGAATTAATGAAGAGGATCCGCAGACGCGAGCAACTTCTTCAATGATGATGACCACTCCGAGAGCATCGGCGCCTTCGCCGCCAAATTCCTCAGGCACATGCGCTGCTGCAAGGCCTGCGCCTTGCAACGCAATTGCCGCCTCGCGCGGATATCGCGCGCTCTCATCGACATCCCGAGCAGCAGGAGCAATTTTAGATTCTGCTAGTGCGCGAACAGATTCCCGAAGCGCTTGGTACTCCGAAGGTAACGAGAAGAGCGATTCCATGGAGCAATTAAGGCAGAAGCTTGAGAGTTTTGCTACCGCTACGTATCTCGACGGTTCCCCTCATCGAGTGATTTCAGATATTCGTTATATCTATCCACTTCATCAGGAACGCCGGCTTGGCGGGCCCGTTCTGAATTTCGCTCGATGCGAGCAGCCTCGTTGCTGTCCGAGCGGACCCACTGCACAAATGTCGCTGCAAGCGCCAAAAGAATTGGCACCTCACCAAACGCCCAGCCAAAGGCTGCGCCAGTTCGTTGGTCCCCAAGTAAGTCAGGCCACCACGGCCGCTCTAGCGATGCGAAATATCCACCGTCGACTAACACGCTTGATGACATTAACGAAATAGAGAAGAACGCATGGATACTCATCGCAGCCAGGATGACAACTATCCGACCCACAAAGGGAAACTTGTTGGGAATCGGATCGACTCCGATGAGCGAAGCAAAGAATAAAAAACCCACAATAAAGAAGTGCATCTCCATAAAGAAGTGGCCAAAGTGGTAGCTCATCAACCACTTAAATAAATCTGTGAAGTACAGCGCAAACATCGAGCCGTCGAAAATTAACATCGAAACGATTGGGTTAGTAAGGAATCTTGAATAACGTGAGTGAAGTAACGCGAGAGCAAACCCTCGAACGCCGCGCTCTTGTGGTGTGCGTCCAATTGGCAAGGTACGAAGGGCGAGAGTGATTGGCGCTCCTAAAACAATTCCAATCGGCGCAACTGTTGCAAGCGCCATATGAGCGACCATGTGGAATGAGAAAGTGACATGGGAATACACACCCAGGCCACCATTCACCGCAAAATCGGCAACGCTTATTCCTAACGCAAAGAAGATGGTCCGATTGATCGGCCACTTATCTCCGCGTCGCGTCAGAGCGACTACACCTCTTATATAGAGAGCAACAAGGAGGACAAGAAAAGCAAGAAATAGTCCGTTGGGTTCGTAGCCCAATAGCAATCGAGAGAAATTGGGCGACTGGGGCATTGGTGATCCAAGAATCGGATGAATCACCGCATCGCTCTCTGATTGTGGTGGTGCGCTCTGTCCAAGAGCCACTCCCATTGCCATCGTAATTACAAATAGGGCTCCTTCAATTGCTAATTGTCTTGTTAGCGTCCTCTCCTGCACTCTCTCTTTATTTCTGCGATAGCTCGTAAAAGCGATAGTAAATATCAGAATAAGCAGAATTGATTTTCCGAGGAGAAGAACGCCATATCGACTTCCGATATGGCTTATCGAACCTAGCCGAATCCAACCATTGAGCGCTCCAGTAATCGCGACAGCTGCAAGTGACCAAAGAGCTATCTGATGAAAACGTGGATGGGCTAGTTCTCGCTCCGATGTGCTCATTAGCGCTAACGCAACTAAGCCACCAGAAAAGTAATCGCCATCAAGGCGACCGCTCCTCCTGTGCGCTTGATAAAGTTAACGGCGACTAAAACGATTAACGCTGCGAGGATATTGATGAGAAGGACTTTTCCTAAAATAACTTGTAACGCAAATGAACGAATTAAATTACCGTTAAACACTTCCAGCAAGGGGCGATTTACTATCACTGCTAACTCACTTAAAAAGAGGCCTATCGTGGATAGCACCCAAATTGATGCTATCGGTGAAAGTAATCTTCTTAACTTATTGCCAGCTTCTTGAAAATATCCTTCAATCTCTTCCAACAAGAATGCCAAAGAAAGAAAAATTCCAACTAAGGAAAATGAGCTAGCTAAAGCAAGAAATTTAAAGAGCGAGATCATTTCTTCTTTCGCTTTTTTAGTTTTGGTTTTCTAAGTGATCTAGCAATAAAGATTAAGACGAGAAAAGAAATGATGAGCAGGGAGATCATAAAAATATCGGTCGCTATTGAACTCTTGCCAGTTGCTTGAGCTGGACTCACTTCGCTTTCGCTAGGAGAAGGTGATCCCGTTGCTGCTGTCGTTGGTGTGGAAACTACCGCGGGCGCATCATAGGTAAATCTGTAGGAGCCAGAGAGAAGTTCACCTTCAGCACCCATAAATTGATAGGTGACGGTGTAAGTACCAGATTCCGTTAGAGTGGAGAGACCTATTAGCGCTTGAGCGCCATCAATCAAGAGCGAGCCGTCATCAACAGCCCGACCACTTGGTGCGCGAACGCTCATAGAGCTTCCAGCTTCTGAAATCTCACTCGAAAGGGTCAAGGTAACTGCGCTTGGCGCGGTTTTGATTGTTGAGTTCGCTGCAGGATCAGATGCAACTAAATCCATTGCCTGAGCGGGAGTGGCTACTAAAGCACAGAGCGCCAAGAGAAAGGCTCCCGTAAAATTACGGCGCACTCGAAAGTTCACTGCTGCAGCGCCCCCAAAGTCCTCGATTAGCCCCTATCGTCCCACGCTTCTAAACTAGTGGGGCCCACATTGGCAGGCACATTTTCCGTGTTCAGAGGGTGCGAAGGGAGTGGTAATCGATGCCGACCTACCAGTATTTCTGCGACTCCTGCTCATTGGATTTTGAAACGAGCCGATCCTTCATAGATAGCTCAGAGCAGCCGTGCCCGAAATGTGGCGCTGCCGCTCGAAAAGTATTTGCGCCGGTTGGCGTTCACTTTAAGGGTTCCGGTTTCTACCGCACTGATTCACGTAACAACGTAGGCGACAGCTCTAGCTCTAGGTCTAGCTCTAGCTCCGAGGGAAGTAAGCCATCTTCCACAGCCAAGGAGTAGCCAGTAAAGCCTGAAGACTGAATATGGAAGCCTGGATTGATGGCTACCCATCGCTTCGAACATACTTTTCTCAAACTAACTACTACTCAAGACCGTGATGTCATTAGAAAATTAATTGCTTTTTTAATTACAGCATATGTAACCATTAGAGAATCACTTTCTCAACTAATGATGCGGTGGCTTCTCTCGAAGAATCTCGTCATCACGACTGGAGCCTTTTTGACTCTCTTCCTGATCTATCTGATTATCAGATTCTTCAGGTCCTAAATTTTCTGTTCTCATATTTATAAATTCTTTCCAACTAAAGAATCCAGAACGCCATCCATTACTGCCTTGCGAAAAAATGGTAAATCTGATGGAGATACAGATTGATTGGAGACAAGGGTAGCAAGACCATGCACCGCGCTCCACGCCACTAACGGCGCAGTTCTTCGTTTACTTCGTGGTGTAAGGCCAAGGGATACAAAATTCTCTATGCTCTCGTTGAGAATTCTCCAAGCTAAGTCGTTGTACTCGCCCACTTTATGCCCGGATGGGTTATTAAATGCAGTTTCAAAAAGGCGCGGAAATTTTTGGGCATATTCAACATATGCATCGCCAATCGCATAAAACTTCTCTATCTCATACCTCTTCTTATCTTTTCTCACCGGGACCTTGCTCCGTCGAGCCAACATGAGATTGCCCAACTCTTCTAAAGCGCTACAGCAAACCTCAGAGAGTAATTCTTCCAAAGAAGAGAAGTGTCGGTAGAGCGCAGGCGCCGTCACCCCAAGCTTTTGCGCTACTGGCCTAATGCCGAGAGCTTGAGGGCCGCCGAGCGCGACCAAATTGCGGGCAGCGATAACTGCGGCGCTTTTGAGGTCGCCATGGTGGTAGTCCGCGCCTTTGCGCTTAGGTGTTAACATCGTTTACATTATTGTCCATATTATTAAACCGGTCAAGAACTCAAGAGGAATGGATAGCCATGTTTGAAAAGCTGGGCGTACTCGTTGCAAGGCGTAGCAAATTAGTTCTACTAATTTCACTATTAACGATGATTGCAGCTGGCGCAATCGGCTTTCAAGCTTTTGGAAAACTTGATGGTGGTGGATATAACGACCCCAAGAGTGAGTCCTCGCGGGCCTTTGAATATTTGAAGTCTGATTTTAAAGTTGAAGATCCTGCGGTTTTACTTGTCATCGACTCCCCTGGCGTCACAGTGGATGATCAGAGCGTTCGCGATGCCGTTACAGAAATCTCAAATGAGATATCTTCTATCACCGGAGTCAAAAATACTCTCTCTTATTGGTCAACTGGTGCACCACAATTATTAAGTGCGGATAGAAAAGCTGGCTACCTCTTTGTCTACGGTAACGAAGAATCTTTTGATGGGTTAAGTGAAATAGCAAAACGTGTGGAAGATAAAATTGGAAGCACTTACCAGGGGCTATCCATTTATTACACCGGAACTGGCGCTGTTGGCCATGCAATTAATACAAAAATCAGCGATGACCTCAAGAAATCCGAATCAATCGCAATACCGCTAACTTTTCTACTCTTGCTCTTTGTATTTGGTGGACTCATTGCATCGGGAATGCCGCTAGTTGTTGGTATCAGCGCAATCTTGGGATCTTTCTTCATCATCTATCTCTTGACGCTCATTACCGACGTGAGCATCTACGCGATGAATCTCATCACTGGTTTAGGACTTGGTCTTGGCATTGACTATTCCCTCCTCATAGTTAATAGATTTCGAGAAGAACTTCATCAAGGGAAAAATATCCAAGAGTCTGTGGTTAGAACTGTGGCAACTGCAGGAAGAACCGTCTTTTTCTCCGGATTAACAGTTCTGGTGACCCTTGCCTCGCTTTTGTTGTTCCCGTTGAACTTCCTCAAGTCATTCGGATATGCAGGTATAGCCGTAGTTGGCCTCGCCGTATTGGGCGCTCTCATTCCGCTGCCCGCGACGCTGGCACTAATCGGAAAGAGAATTGATTCATGGGTCATAAAAAAGTCTTCTGTAACTCCCAGAGAAGATGGCCGATGGGCTGATCTAGCGCGTTTTGTGATGCGCAAGCCGTTGACCATCACCATTCTCACATTAATTCTTTTAGGAATACTGGCGGCACCCATTCGCAACATCGCATTTGGGCAAACAGATGTCACTGTTCTCCCTAAATCACATCCCGTTGCCGTGACCTCAAAGCTAATTGACGAGCGCTTTCCCGGGCGTGAGGCAACTCCTGTTGAATTTCTCTTTATAAATGGTGAAAAAAATCTTTCGACTGCAGAAATTGCTGACTACAAAAGTAGAATTAAAAACGTACCTGGAATAATAGAAGTCTCCGGAAACACTTCTGCTAATGGCATCATCCGGTTCCAGGCAATTCATAAAATGGGTCCACGCACCACAGATGCACAGCGTTTAATCAACGACATCCGAGAAATCCCAGCACCAGAAGGTTTGCTTATTGGGGGCGTTGCCGCTGATTACACCGACACTCAAAACGGTATCGCGCGGGCACTGCCATGGGCACTTGGTTGGGTCTTCCTTAGCGTGATTATTCTGCTCTTTGCATTTACCGGTTCGATTCTTCTTCCTATCAAAGCAGTGCTCCTCAACATACTCTCCCTAAGCGCGACCCTAGGCGTCATCACATGGATTTTCATTGAAGGCAATTTGGCAAAATTCTTAGGTGACTTCACTATAACGGGTACTGTCGATACCGGAATGATTATTTTGATGCTACTCACTACTTTTGGCCTCTCCATGGACTATGAAGTCTTTTTACTTTCACGCGTTAAAGAGGAATATGAACGGCGTGGGGATAACACCGAAGCGGTGGCATATGGTCTCCAGAAATCCGCACGTATTGTGACTGCTGCAGCGCTCATTCTCTCTGTGGTCTTTGCCTCTTTTGTTCTTAGCGGCGTAACATCTATCAAAATTCTTGGACTTGGTGTGGCATTCGCGATTCTTCTTGACGCAACAATCGTTCGCGCGCTCCTAGTACCAGCATTGATGAGGATGTTTGGAAGGGCAAATTGGTGGGCTCCAAAGGCGCTCAAGCGCTTTTCCATCTCTCACTAACCATCAACTAGAATGCTCCAATGGATTTGCTAGCGACTTTCACATGCAAAGATAGAGCAGGCATTGTGCACGCGATGACTGAAGCGGTCTTAAAGAGCGATGGAAATATCATCGAGAACCAGCAATTCACCGATCCCCTCACCGGCATGTTCTGTATGCGCACGCGTTTTACCACCAACATTTCATTGAACGATGCCGAGCAGATTCTTCAGAGAGAACTTGCTGGCTTCAATCCAGAGCTCAAGGTTCGAGAGGTGAGCAAGCGACCTCGGGCGCTGGTTATGGTGACAAAAGAGAGCCATTGCCTTCGAGACCTTCTTTACCTTCGCGAGCTGGGTGAATTACCGCTAGAGATTCCGTTAGTAATCTCAAATCACGAAGATCTTCGAGGCTTAGTCGAATCGCATAACATTGCTTTCGAATGTCTGCCAGTGAATTCTCAGGATAAAAAGAGGCACGAGACTGAGGTCATGGCCCGTATTCAAAAACTTGAGATTGATGTTGTTGTTCTTGCACGTTATATGCAAATTCTCTCAAAAGAATTTTGCCAAGAATTTGCCGGCCATATCATCAACATTCATCATTCGTTCCTGCCGGGCTTCAAGGGCGCGCGTCCATATCATCAAGCCTATGAGCGAGGTGTAAAGATTATTGGTGCAACGGCGCACTTTGTTACTGAAGATCTTGATGAGGGACCAATCATTGAACAAGATATTGCACACGTAACTCATGCTGCGATTCCAGAAGAACTTGTCTCGATTGGTCGCGATATTGAGCGTCGAGTTCTTGCAAAAGCAGTTCGGTTATATGCAGAAGATCGAATTTTCTTACTTGGAAATCGCACCGTAATTTTCTCTTAACGTGTGTCCCCGACCAGAATCGAACTGGTGACCTACCGCTTAGGAGGCGATCGCTCTATCCAACTGAGCTACGAGGACTAGTTACTCATGAATCGCAATTATCCACTAGTATCTATTAGTATCTATGAGTCTCCATTAGTTTTGCGAACTTTCACCATATGTATTAGCCTAGGGGCAAAGTTCAGGAGTTATTTTTTATGAGAGCCCTTGTTATTGGCGCCGGCGGTGTTGGGCGCGCAATAGCCAACATTGCATCTAGACGTTCTTTTATCACTAGCGCGGTAATCGCTGATCGCACCCTCGCCCGTGCCGAAGAGGCGGTTACTCGCGTTAAAGATGCCCGATTCTCTGCTGCCCAAGTCAATGCCGCAGAACTCGAAGATATCCGCGAGTTAATCCGAAAGACTCGACCAGATATCGTCATCAATGCCGTTGATCCACGTTTTGTCATGCCAATTTTTCTCGCCTGCGAAATTGAAAATACTAATTACATGGATATGGCGATGTCGTTATCACGCCCACATCCGCACTATCCCTACAGTGAAACCGGCGTTAAACTCGGCGATGAACAGTTTGCACGAGATTGGAACTGGTCCGAGCGTGGTATCTACGCGCTCGTTGGAATGGGAATTGAACCGGGCTTAAGTGATGTTTTTGCAAAATATGCCGCAGAGGAGCTTTTCTCTCGCATTAATCAAATAACAATTCTCGATGGATCTAATATTGTTGTTGAAGGCTATGAATTTGCTCCTTCTTTTTCAATTTGGACAACCATTGAAGAGTGTTTAAATCCGCCAATTGTTTGGGAAGATGGTCGTGGGTGGTTTACTACCGAGCCATTTAGTGGAATCGAAACTTTTGATTTCCCTGAAGGGATTGGTCCAGTGCAATGTGTCAATGTTGAGCACGAAGAGGTTGTGCTTATTCCTCAAAAAATTGATGCTAAGCGTGTCAACTTTAAATATGGATTAGGTGATCAATTCATCACTATTTTGAAAACCATTCATTTGCTCGGCATGGATCGAAAGGAGAGCGTTGACGTACAAGGAATCCCTGTCTCGCCTCGAGATTTGCTCTCTGCCTCGCTGCCTGATCCAGCAACTCTGGGTTCCCGCATGAAAGGGAAAACCTGCGCCGGCGCGCTCGTGAAAGGTCTAGATAAAGATGGCAAGCCCCGAGCGGTATACCTCTATCACGTCGTTGATAACGCCTGGTCGATGGAGAATTACGGTGACCAAGCTGTGGTTTGGCAGACCGCAATTAACCCGGTAATTGCCATGGAGTTAATTCATGAAGGAATCTGGAAGCCTGAGGGAGTAAATGGCCCTGAGTGGTTCCCAGCAAAACCATATTTAGATAAATTAGAGCAATACGGCACCGGTTGGGGGCTACGTGAAGAGGATGCAAGCGATATAACTGTATGACCAAACACTTTGATGTCCTCATTATTGGATCAGGTTTTGGTGGCAGCGTTAGCGCTCTTCGACTCAGTGAAAAAGGTTATCGAGTCGGTGTTCTTGAAGCTGGTCGACGTTTCTCTGATAAAGATTTCCCGAAAACATCGTGGCGGTTATCTCGCTTTCTCTTCTTTCCAAAATTAGGACTGACTGGCATACAACGAATCCACGCGCTGCCTAATGTGTTAATACTCGCCGGAGCAGGCGTTGGTGGTGGCTCACTCGTTTACGCAAATACCTTGTATCGACCTAACGATAGATATTTTTTGGATCCGCAATGGAGTGAGATTACCGATTGGAAGTCAGAGCTTTCGCCATGGTATGACCAAGCTGAGCGAATGCTAGGAGTGCAAAAAAATCCGTACTTCACTAATTCAGATAAAGCGATGAAAGAAGTTGCCGACGAAATGGGCGTGGGCGACACATTCACTATGGCTCCACTTGGCGTGCACTTTGGTACAAAGCCTGGTGAGTTGGTGAGCGATCCTTACTTCGGTGGAGTAGGTCCAGAACGAATTAGCTGCCTGCAATGTGGCAGCTGCATGACTGGCTGCCGCCATAATGCAAAAAACACTCTGCCAAAAAACTATTTAGGTCTTGCCGAAGGGGCTGGCGCCGAAGTCTTCCCACTGACAACAGCGCAATCACTGGAAGAAATTGCTGGCGGCTGGAAAGTAGTCGCCTCTAGTAGTAACTCGTGGTTCGGTCGAAAAAAAATCTTTACTGCAGATCAAGTAATCATCGCTGCGGGTACATACAACACTCAGAAGTTGCTCCATAAAATGAAGGCTTCTGGAAAATTACCAAAAATCTCACCCAGACTTGGCGAACTCTCACGAACCAATAGTGAATCGTTGGTCGGCGCCATCATGCCAAATACATATATCGACTTTAGCCACGGTGCAGCAATCACTTCCTCGTTCTATCCCGATGAGAATACGCACGTGGAGCCAGTGCGCTATGGAAAGGGAAGTAATTTAATGGGATTACTTCAGACTGCTATGACTGATGGATTCCATGTAAAAGAACGACGCAGACAATGGTTAAAAACGCTAGTACGTCAACCAGGATTAATTCTCACGATACTCAATGTAAAAAGATGGAGCGAACGAACTGTTATCGCTCTGGTTATGCAGGATGTTGACTCTGCGATAAAAGTTCATAGCAAGCGGGGAATCTTTGGCTGGCGACTAACTTCGGAGAATGATTCGGATCGTCCAAATGCAACATACATCCCTGCCGCAAATGAGACTGCCCGAAAAATTGCCCAACGATATGGCGGAATTGCTGGCGGACATATTGGGGACTTGGTGAATGCACCATTTACCGCACATTTCGTTGGAGGTTGCGTAATTGGCAAAAGCTCTGCAGAGGGCGTTATCGATCCATACCACAGAGTTTGGAACTACCCAACCTTGCACGTCATCGATAGTTCCACAATCACGGCAAATTTAGGCGTCAACCCCTCGTTAACAATCACAGCGCAAGCAGAGCGGGCGGTCTCCCTCTGGCCAAATTTTGGAGAATCTGACCAGCGTCCATTGCAAGGCGAGCCATACCAAAAGATTCGACCTATCTCACCTCGGTATCCGGTCGTTCCGATTCATGCTCCTGCAGCACTTCGAATAATTGAAAGGTAACAGCATCAACTATGTGGGCTTTAGTCACAGGAGCAAGTGCAGGTATTGGTGCGGAATTTACCGATCAACTTGCCAGTAAGGGTTACGACTTAATTCTGGTATCGCGAGATGTAAGTCGACTACAAGAACGTGCGACTCTTTTAGAAGCAAATTTTGGGATTCGTTGTGAGGTATTAGTTGCTGATTTATCTCGAAAAGAAGGAATGAATCTAGTTGAAAACCGACTTGCAGCAGGTGGCGTTGAGTTCTTAGTCAATAACGCGGGTTTTGGCATTAACAAGAGATTTGCAGATGGAGATATTGAACGTGAAAATGAAAATCTTCAATTATTGGTAACCGCGGTGATGCGATTAACCCATGCTGCTATCCCGTTTATGAGAGAGAATAAAAAGGGTTACATTATTAATGTCAGTAGCGTGGCTGGGTGGATTGCCGGCAGCACGTATAGCGCATCAAAATCTTGGGTAACTGTATTCTCTGAGTATCTTGCAGTTGATCTTGCAGCAGAAGGCATTCATGTCACCGCTCTCGCACCTGGATTTACACATACCGAATTCCATCAACGAGGAAAGATGAATATGTCGGGGCTACCCAAGTGGCTCTGGCTTGAGGTGAATCAGGTTGTTGCAGAGGGAATGAAAGCCGTGATCCGGGGTGAAGCGCTCTCAATCCCCGGTGCCCACTATCGAATTCTCACATTCCTTATCCGCCATCTACCTCGGACTTTAGTTCGCCGGGCTGGATTAGGTGTTCGACGGAAACAGCGCAAATAGTCGGATTTCACAGGAAATCCTCAACTGCCGATGCGCGAAATCCCAAGGTTTCTAAAGAAAAAAAGTTAGGCTTTGCCTATGACCAAACGCCTTCCCGCAATAGCAACCGCAATTTTTCTCTTACTTGGGTTGGTGAGCGCTCCCGCACAGGCAGCGAATCAGGCTGGTGGCTCCTGCACAAAGATCAACCAACGAACAAAGATTGCTGGCTTTGATTACATCTGTCAGCAAAATCCCACGGTTAAGAAAGCGAAGTTAACCTGGCTTATCAAAGAATGTATTGATTCAAATAACCAATATCTTGCTGGCAAGAAAGCTTACGCAAAGAAGCTTCAGGAGAAAGTCGAGCTCCTTGCTCAATTTGCGACTGCAGAGGCAGAAACAGGTCTTACTCAAGCAGATAAAGATGAGCTCGCTAAATCAAAAGCTGCGCTTCTAGATTCCTTTGACAAACTATCTCGAACTGCTAAAAATATGTATGAGATGGCGTTAAGCGTGCGCGATCTTGCATGCACTGTTGGTATTTAACTAACAATTACTTTATTTCCTTTCATAGTTACTGAGAATCGATTCAGTGGCGCACCCGCTGGACCCTGACTCACTGCACCTGTACTTGAAAACGCAGAACCATGGCCACCTTGTGATGGCTCGCAGTAAAAACCGCCAGCTTTTGGCTTCACAGTTACTCTTGCATGGGTGCACCGTAAATCTAACGCGACATATTTTTTTGCTCCAGTACGTACTAAAGCGGCTGGGGCGCCGTTCACATCACCAAGTAGCGCTATCCCGCCAATTTTTGCCAAAGACTTCACTGATCCTAAAGTCACCTCAACCGAACCATCTGCGAGTTTCTTAACTCCAGCAGCGGCAGCAGCGCTCTCAACAAAAGCGCTTGTCGTGCCCAAAGCTGCCAATAGAGAGCCACATAAAAAATTCCGTCGATTTATTTCCATCTGCCCATTATGCCCTATCTGTACTAGCAAGGCGGAGTTTTCTCTTCTCTCTCAGTAAATCCTCCCCTAACGTTCAGGTATGTCACGGCTCTTGAGATTCCTTCCCGTTTGGGTTGGTTTAATTCATTTAGTTGGCGCAATTACCGAGGCTGGCAATTCTTTTTTATGGGATGTTCTTCTCTATAACGCCATTCTCACATGCAGCGCGATATGGGCTGCGTGGAAAAGAGAGTGGATTATCGCAACAGCTATCAGCTGCTGGACTCTGGGATCAATCTTCTCTAGCTATTCACAATGGAGTGGGGTGGGATATCTCTTGCTTTATCCACTCTTATTTTTTTACATTTTGAGAAGTCAACAGTTAAAGGCGCTCACAAAGTCACAAATACTTGATTCGCTCATAATTACTCTCGGCATTTCTTCGCTTCTCACTTCAGTTGCGTTATCAGCAACTTCTAACGCTCGATCCTCATTGGAAGTCTTTCTGCTTACCTTCTACCCAATCGGTGACTTACTTCTCATCGCTTCATTAGTCGTGATTGGAATAAGAAATGGCATCACAAGAGAATATTTTGTAATGATGAGTGCAATTGTTATTTTTACTCTAAGTGATGTTGGGTATCTCTGGTTATTTAGTAACGATCGCTATGTTGTCGGTAGTTTAGTAGATGAAGGTTGGCTCCTTGCGCTACTTCTTACCGCTACATTTCCGAAACTGATTCAGCATAGAACTAGGGCGCTTAACACCTACCCCGCAATTTTTCTTGCCCTGGGACTTTCGCTATCAATTCTTGGCTGGTACTCCTTGAGCCCAAAACAAAACTCCGAACTTGCTTTACTGCCAGCGGTCATCACCTTGTTACTTGCCTTTATTCGAATGGCCGTTGCGCTGGAGGAAGCTGAGCAAGGAAAAATTCATAAAGAGCTCGCTGTGACCGATGAATTGACGGGCGTTGGAAATAGACGGGAGTTCTTTACCCGTTTGGAAGCGCTGCCTCGCGATGGTTCTTGGGAGCTACTGCTACTTGATCTCAACCGATTTAAAGAAGTCAATGACCTACATGGCCATAGCGCAGGGGATCTGGTGCTCCGCGAAGTAGCTCACCGCTTTCAGGCAGTCCTGACAACTAGCAGTTACTTGGCGCGTTTAGGTGGAGATGAATTCGCCGCTTTGATTGAGCGGCAAGGGCAGAGCGTTGACGAACTAGTGGAGCGGCTACATCGATGCCTGACAACACCAATATATGTTGGCCACCATCCGCTCCTGCTCACAGTTAGCGTCGGCACAACCGCCATCACATCCGCTGAAAATCCGTTGGAGCAGGCAGATGGCCAGATGTATGTCGCGAAACGTTCTACTCACTAATAGCCAACCTGAAGCTCCCCAGTTATACCGGTAATTGAGAGTGGAATTTATGCCCTACGATTTGTTGGTCCGTTCTTAATCCTCGCGTTACTCGCGTCATCCTTGGGAGGTTCGTTGGCCGCAAAATTCCACAATCGAGTATTAGTCCTCGGTGCAGGATCCGTTTCGCAATGTGTCGTTCCTATCCTTCTCGACAAATTAGTCGAACCTCATCAAGTGACAATTGTGGATTTCAAAGATAATCGAGATCGATTTACATCCTCGATTAATGCCGGTGCCACGTACATTATTGATCGACTCACCAAAGAAAATATGGATGAGTTTCTCAAAAAATATCTCGCTCCTGGAGATTTTCTCCTCGATTTAGCGTGGAATATCGATGCAAATGCCATCATCGGTTGGGCCCATGACAATGGCGTTCTCTATCTCAATACCTCAATAGAAGAGTGGGAGCCCTACGCTGGTGGATCATCACGTGATCCGATTGAACGGACTCTCTATTACCGACATATGCGGCTGCGAGAGATGAAAGCTGGCTGGAATAAGAAAGGTGCCACCGCAATTGTGGAGCATGGCGCCAATCCGGGAATGGTTTCCCACCTTGTGAAACGTGCACTTATCGAAATTGGAACTCGCGCGGTAAAAGAGCGTAAATCTTCTATCGCGCTTGACTCAGTCGAGCGAGCGATTGGCGAGGATAACTATCCGGCTCTTGCACATGCGCTCGATGTTCGAGTGATTCATATTGCAGAACGAGATACTCAAATTTCTGATAAACCAAAGCGGGTTGATGAATTTGTTAATACCTGGAGCGTCGAAGGATTTTATGAAGAGGGCATCGCGCCAGCGGAGCTTGGTTGGGGTACTCATGAAAAGAAATTGCCACCAACTGCCTACACCCACAAAGTAGGTCCACAGAACCAGATTGCACTAGCGCAACCTGGTGCCACAACGTGGGTTCGTTCTTGGGTGCCATCCTGTGAAACGACAGGAATGGTAATTCGCCACGGTGAGGCATTTACTCTCTCAGATCATCTAACTGTTTGGGATGGCAGCAAAGCTATCTACCGTCCAACTGTGCATTACGCCTACTGTCCCACCGATGCTGCGATTGCATCGATGCGCGAAACAGAGATGCGACAATGGAATTTACAAAGTGATCAACGAATTATGAATGAAGAGATCATTAGCGGTGAAGATCGCCTAGGAGTTCTGTTGATGGGCCACCCATATACATCATGGTGGTGCGGTTCACTTCTCTCCATTGAACAAGCGCGCACGCTTGCTCCAGGACAATCTGCGACGACGCTTCAGGTTGCTGCTTCGGTTTATGCCGCAGTCGCCTGGGCGATGGCCAATCCAGAGGCAGGTTTGACGGTTCCCGATGATCTGCCCTGGCGCGAGGTGCTCCCGCTAATCGAGCCATATCTAGGAACTATTTGGTCAGATGCAGTTGATTGGGACCCGCTCGCTACTCGCTTTGATCCATTCAAAGGATGGAATCACCGTGAATACGATGAGAGCGACCCTTGGCAGTTCACTAACTTCCTTGCTTAAGCTCTTCTAAACGAGCAAGGGATTCGATCCGCTCCGCGGCGTGATCGACAATACGTTCAACATACCCCTGGCTATATCCATCGAGATAGAGCCAGGGTTCATGTATTTGGTCGCCATCTAAATGACGAAGCTCTGGAACATATTTCTTTATATACGCTCCATCTGGATCAAATTTCTTTCCTTGCTCAATTGGATTAAAAACTCGGTAATACGGCGATGCATCGGTGCCACATCCTGCTGTCCACTGCCAGCCATGGCTATTTGAGGCAACATCAAAATCGACAAGGTGCTCCATAAAGAAATTTGCGCCATGCTGCCATTCGATATGTAAATCTTTAACGAGGAATGATGCAACTACCATTCGAGTTCGATTATGCATCCACCCTTCTTTGACTATCTGACGCATCGCTGCATCAACGAAGGGGTAGCCCGTCTTACCTTCACACCACTTAATAAATTTCTCTCCAGGTTCGTCATAGCGCATGCCAGAAAATTGTGGCGCGTAGTACTCCTTCTCTGTGTGCGGATAGTGATGCAAGACATCGGCATAAAACTCTCGCCACGCTATCTCTTTTCGAAAGACTTCATGTGCTTTGCTCTCACCTAATTCGGCTAAAAGAGTTCGGGGATGGATTTCTCCCCATTTAAGGTGCGCACTTAATTTACTCGTGCCATCAATTCCTGCCATATTTCGCGCTTCGTCGTAATTGGCTAGCGCGCCCTTTTTAAATTCATTCCACCTCTTGTGAGCAGCGCGCTCTCCTGCCTCAAGAATTTCACTATCTTCGGGCGCGCTCCACGTTGGAAAATTTCGAGCGCTCGCATCTGGTGTTATCGCATTAATATTTTTTGGAGCCGAAATCGGTTTACGCCAACCATGTGTTACCCATCCCTTATAAAAAGGTGTGTAGACCCGATAATTTGTACCATCTGGCTTGCGCACTCGCCCTGGAGAAATTGCATAGGGACTACCAACGCGAATTAGTGGTATCCCTTCCTCTTCAACGCGCTTGTCGCGCGCTACACCATATGGTTCAAACTCTTCTGAGATGTAAACATCGGTGATGTTATATTGACTCATCAAAGACTTCAGAACTTCCACCTGATCACCTACGCGAATATGTAATTTATTTCCTAGAGATTCATCTAAAGCTCGCAACGAATTTGCCATATATGTAAGGCGCTTACTTCCGGCATGGGAAATTAATTTCTCATCCAAAATAAAGAGCGGAATGATCGCATCAGAGTTAGCGACCGCATCTGATAAGGCTGGATGATCAATTAAGCGTAAGTCACGCCGAAACCACATAATCGCAACTGAATTTGCTGAGCTGGAATTGCTAGCCATCGTGACCTCCAGCGCAGATGCGAACGTGTTAGTTATGGAGCGAGTGGATTGAGCTATCCCAACCCTTTACATCTTCTGGCTTACGTGGACTAGGGCCTGTGTACCGTGCAGATGGACGAATCAAGCGACCAGTCTTCTTCTGCTCGAGAATATGTGCAGCCCAACCAGCGGTACGTGCGGAGGTAAACATCGAGGTGAAGAGAGGTGCCGGAACTTGAGCGAAATCAAGGACTACGGCAGCCCAGAACTCAACGTTTGTTGCAAGGACTCGCTCTGGATAACGCTCTTGTAGCTCGGCGAGCGCAGCTTGCTCGAGTGCAAGTGCGATTTCGTAACGAGGTGCGCCAAGTTCTTTAGCGGTGCGGCGAAGTGTCCGTGCCCGTGGATCTTCGGCGCGATATACGCGGTGGCCAAAGCCCATCAAGCGCTCGCCACGATCCATCACATCTTTCACATACTTACGAGCATCGCCAGTCTTCTCCACCTCATCAATCATATGTAACACTCGAAGCGGAGCACCGCCATGAAGCGGACCGGACATTGCCCCAATTGCACCCGAAATTGCCGCTGCAACATCGGCGCCTGTAGATGCAATAACTCGTCCAGTGAAAGTAGATGCATTCATGCCGTGCTCTGCAGCGGATACGAAGTACGCATCAATTGCGCGAACATGTAATGGATCTGGCTCGCCACGCCAACGAATCATCATTCGCTCTACAACAGTATGTGCTTTATCAATCTCGCTTTGAGGAACCATTGGTTGCCAAGTTCCGCGTGCAGATTGCGCAACGTAGGAGAGCGCCATAACAGAAACGCGAGCAAGATTATTTCGCGCCTCTTCATCAGAGATATCAAGTAGCGGCTTTAAACCCCATGCTGGTGCAAGCATCGCAATCGCTGATTGCACATCAACGCGGACGTCACCAGAGTGAACGGGAAGTGGGAATGGCTCTGCAGCAGGAAGTCCTGGATTAAATTCATTATCGACGAGCAGTCCCCAGACATTTCCAAATGTCACGCGACCTACAAGATCTTCGATATCAACGCCGCGATAGCGGAGTGCGCTTCCCTCTTTATCCGGTTCAGCAATCTCAGATTCGAAAGCGATGACACCTTCAAGACCGGGCTTAAAGTCATCCATGGGGCGAATCTCCTTCTGTTCTCTCCTGGGTCGAAAACCTCCCCATATTCTGCCCGTATTCTGCCCTTGCTTTGACCCGAGGCAAACCAGATAAACCCTAAAAATGAGTGGCGCACGCCACTTGAGTACGCGCCTGCCTACTGGGGCTAGATTAGATACATGAGCGAGCCAATTGGTGAGGCAATTAAGGCTATGCGCCGCTCCTACGGGGATGAGGGGCTATCTGAGTTTAGCGCTGGCGCCGATCCCACCACGCTCTTCGAGAGCTGGCTCGCAGAGGCTGCAGCCAACCCCTACATCGTCGAGGCCAACGCAATGGTGCTCAGTACCTTTGGCGGGGACCAGGCAGCATCGCGGACCGTTCTCCTCAAAGGGTTTGACCGCGAGCGCGGCGGCTGCACCTTCTTCACCAATTACAACTCTGCTAAAGCGCGCGCTCTCGATTCCAATCCAGAAGTGTCACTGCTCTTTCCTTGGTATGCCATGGAGCGACAGGTAATTATCACGGCGCGGGTTGAGAAAGTTTCCCGCGGTGAGTCAGAGGAATATTTCTCCTCACGTCCCGTTGGAAAGAAATAGCAGAGCGCTATCCAGAAGGAAGCGTTGTCCCGATGCCAGAACATTGGGGTGGCTTCTGTGCGATTGCTCACTCATTTGAATTTTGGCAAGGTCGATATTCGCGACTTCATGATCGACTTCGTTATACGCGTGTACCAGGCGGGTGGTCGCGGGTGCGATTAGCTCCGTGACGCCAGTGCTCGCTGACTTTCGGTAGGCTCTGCATATGAGCGCTGACATAACTATTCCTGCAAACCTCAAACCTAAAGATGGGCGATTTGGATGTGGCCCATCAAAGATTCGCTCCGAGGCGATATCTGCACTTGCGGGAAGTGGTGCATCAATTCTGGGCACCTCGCACCGTCAGGCGCCGGTAAAAAATGTTGTTGCGCGAGTTCGACGCGGACTTAAAGATCTCTTTAATCTTCCTGAAGGTTATGAAGTAGTACTCGGAAATGGTGGATCCACCGCATTTTGGGATATTGCGACCTTTGGACTTATTGAACAGAAGTCACAACATCTGGTCTTTGGAGAGTTCTCGTCCAAGTTTGCTAGTGGCGTGAAGAGCGCACCATTTCTTGGTGATCCCATTGTTATTGAGAGCGCTCCAGGAAGTCACCCACTCCCTATTGCAGATTCGACAGTTGATGCCTATGCACTTACCCATAATGAAACCTCTACGGGTGTTGCTATGGAGATTAAGCGACCAGTAGGCGCCGGAAATGATGGGATTGTTTTAGTTGATGCAACGAGCGCAGCTGGTGGATTGCTCGTCGATGCAAAAGAGTTCGACACTTACTACTTCGCGCCTCAAAAATCTTTTGCTTCAGATGGTGGTCTCTGGCTCGCGCTGATGAGCCCTGCTGCTCTCGAGCGAAACCAAAAGATTGCTGCTACCAATCGTTGGACGCCAGCTTTCTTAGATCTTTCAATAGCAATTGAAAATAGCAAACTTGATCAGACGTACAACACTCCCGCGGTAGCTACCTTGATGCTTCTTGCTGAGCAGATTGAATGGATGAATGAGAACGGTGGATTAACTTTCTCAGCTGGCCGAAGTGGAAAATCCGCGGAAATTCTCTATGGCTGGGCTGAAAAAAGCTCTTACACAACCCCATTTGTAACTGATCCCGCGATGCGCTCGAAAGTGGTTGGCACAATCAATTTTGATGACTCCATCGATGCCTTGGCCGTTGCAAAAGTACTTCGTGCAAATGGCATCGTTGATACTGAGCCGTATCGCAAGCTGGGAAAGAATCAATTGCGTATCGGCATGTTCCCTGCTGTTGATCCTGCCGATATCGATGCACTCACAACGTGTATCGAGTATGTAGTAGATAAGCTCTAAATATGAGTAACCGCACTCGGCGAATTGTCACACTCGTAGTTCTTATCGGCATTGTTACCATGATTGCTATTAGTGGTATCTAAAAGTACTTTCTAAAAACTCGCCTTATCCTCCGTGTAATTGGAAAGTCTTTTATTACCTTCTGCTCCGCAGGTTCATCAGGGGTAGCGACTTTATCTAGCGCAGGCGAGCTCTGATCAAGGGAATCGGCGATACGTTCGAGATTAGTGACAATCGAAATGCTTCGCGCCAATTGTTCAGGATCTGCGCTCTTGGCTTCCTCGATTAACTTCTCCGTTAAATCTGCGCCAGCTTGTCGCACGTTATCGGTTATGGAGCTATCGCCTATCTCACCATCAACCACCGCAAACTCTTTTAATTTTTCTGAGATAGCAGCGCTCGCAGCGGCGAGCGCTTGAGCAATCTGTTCTTGAGTGCCTTCTTCTACTCCCCCTTGCACTGCGGTATCAAAAAGGGTTCGGGCAATTGTTCGAACTTGAACGACGGTATGTTCAACTGCCACTCCGCGGGCATACAACTCTTCAGCTTCGTCATATTCTGCTGTTGGAAACCATCGCGCAAAACTTTTCGCTTCTAGAGCTTGGGCCCGTACTTTGGGAATCTCTTCGGTGAGTAGCCGTGCTTGCGCAAGCCAATTACCGGCATCCTTTTCCGTGAAACCTGCCGCAACGCCGGCAGACATTTTTAAGAGCAGGGCTGCGCACTTGCTACCAAGTTTTGAAATTTGATCGATGGTTCGTCCTGCGGGAGTTTTTGGATGTGAAAAATAAGAGAAGAGAATCGCGATTGCTGCACCTATTAACGTCGATTGGGTTCTATGTAACGCAGTATTCTCACTTAACCCGGGACCTATCACAATAAGTGCGGTCACAGGCACATTTATTGATGCAACTTCACCAAGATGTAGCGCACGGGCTATTACCGCGCAGAGAAAAACAGTGAAGGCCACTGTGATAAAACCAAAATCAAATGCCCACACAGCAAGGAGGGCGATGCTTGCGCCAATCGCAGTTCCGACTATTTGCCCTAAGCCTTCGCGAATAGATTTATGTACCGAGATTCTCGTGGAGAGGCTCGCCACAATCGCGGCCACAAGTCCACCATTGGTTATTAGTGAATCGCCGATTAGCCAGGCCACAGCGGCTGCTGCTGAAGTCACGGTTATTTGCCGTACCCACACTGCGCGATCAGTAAAAAGCTTGACCAACCTCCGAAAAACTTTTCGCATAAGACAAGTATCTCGCCTTTTATGTAAGACTAGGTAGATGGCGGTAGAGGTTTCGATAAGGGAAATAGCCCGCGATTACCCGTTGCAAGAAGCCAGCAGCGAATATGACAACTGGGGCGAAAGAGCTGAAGAAGCGAAATCCATGGAGATACTCCGTTGGCTCATCGAAGCAAAAATAGCTGGCGAGTGGATCGAAGTTGGCAATCTCTCTGCTCACGCAGTCTGGTACGGACCGACGCAAGGTTCAAAAGCGATGAATATTGGTGTAAGTCTTTTAGATGAGTATCGCAATCAAGGGATTGGTTCTATCGCGCAAAAACTCCTTGCTGAGGAACTACATCGTCAGGGCTATCTTCGCGTTGAAGCATCTACCGATATCACAAATATTGCCGAACAAAAGGCTTTGCAAAGAGCTGGTTTTCAATACGAAGGTACGCTGCGTAAAGCCCAGGGACGTGCAGATGGCTTACATGATCTGCAGGTCTGGTCACATCTTTCGTAGGTAAGAGACGTGGTCTGGATTTAACTCAGAGAGTTCACGCGCACCGAGCAACTTCATCGTGCGGAGCATTTGAGTCCGCAAAATTTCAAGTGATCGATCAACGCCAGCCCGGCCACCAGCCATGAGGCCATAAAGGTAGGCGCGACCAGCCCACGTGAAGTTGGCGCCAGAGGCGATAGCTGCAATGACATCAGAACCATGCATGATGCCAGTGTCCATATGTACTTCAGCTCGCTTGCCAACAGCGGCAACTACATCTGGAATTAACGTGAACGGAACAACGGAGCGATCCATCTGACGACCGCCGTGATTAGAGAGGATAATTGCGTCAGCTCCTGCTTCCACCGCAGCAATCGCATCATCTACTCGTTGAACTCCTTTGACAACGAGATTGCCACTCCATTGCGTTCGAATCCAACGCAAATCTTCATAGCTGATTGTTGGATCAAAAACGAAATCCATGAGCTCAGCAACGGTGCCTTTCCACGAATCAAGGGAGGCAAACTTCAATGGTTCGGTGGTGAGGAAGTTGATCCACCATGCTGGGCGAGGAATTGCATTAAGAATTGTTTTTGTAGAAATAGATGGCGGAATGGTCATACCATTTCGAGTATCGCGAAGGCGCGCGCCTGCTACCGGCACATCGACGGTAAGAATCAAAGTGTCGACGCCCACTTTTGCAGCGCGATGGACAAGCTCCATTGAACGCTCGCGGTCTTTCCACATATATAACTGAAAAGCATTCCGACCTTCAGGCGCTGCTTTCACGACCTCTTCGATTGATGTTGTTCCCAAGGTGGAGAGACAGAATGGGATTCCAGCGGCTTGCGCTGCTGCTGCGCCAGCTCGCTCACCTTCATGCTGCATCATCCGCGCAAAGCCTGTTGGTGCAATTCCTAGGGGCATCGAATGGCGCTTACCTAACATTTCAACAGAGAGATCTACCTTGGAAACATCTATGAGAACCTTTGGATGAAATTGAATATTTTCAAATGTCTCACGCGCTCTTACCAAAGAACTTTCACTCTCTGCCGAACCATCGGTGTAATCAAATGGCGCCTGCGGAGTGCGACGCTTGGCGATCTTCCGCAAATCCCAAATTGTTAAGGCGCGGGCAAGGCGACGGCGTTTCGGGCTAAAGATGGGCTTTCGAAAACGCATCAACCCAGCCAACTCTTTAAAGCCAGGGAAACGTCGCTTTACTTTGGTTTTTGCCAATTTGGGGGCAGGTTTTTTCGCCATAACCGAAATCATACTGGTGGCGCTCTGGAATAAGGAGTGGATAGACATCGGCCAGGACCCGAGGCTAGATTCCTGATATGAAATCACTCTCAAACCTCTTCGTAAAGGTGGCGAACTCCCCCCGTCTTCTCGTGACAACTTCCGTGGCGCTGCTCTTTCTTGCCTCGATTTCTTATTCAATCTTTGAGAAGAAGAATTTGATTGACTCGCTCTGGTGGGCGCTGATTACCGCTACAACTGTTGGCTATGGCGATTTATACCCAGTGAGTTTGGGCGGTCGAATTACTGCCATCACTTTGCTCTTAACCATGATCCTCTTCTTAGTTCCCATGATTACGGCATCGTTTGCGTCAAAGTTGATTGTCAATCGCGATGCTTTCACCCATGAGGAGCAAGAGGAGATGAAAATCCTCCTTCGAAAAATCGTTGACATTGAGGAAAAGCAACTCAAAGAAAAAGGCGAATAGCTTTCGCTACCCGCCTTTTTGACAATACTCCTTCTAAAGTTATGCAATAGTTCCTTCGAAGTTGACCTTTGCAGCAGAGAACCACGTCTTCACGACTAAGTTTTCGCCAGGCTTGCCTACACATCCAGTTGCATATTTAAAAGTTAAGGACTTGCCAGCTGGCAGAATGACGACAGGTGCGCCTTCATAGCCATTTGCCGGATCAATAATTTCAAGACAGGTATTTACGCCAGAGTCCGCTGAGAAAACAATTGATGACGTATCAAGATCTTCAGTCGAACCATTCTTGATGGAAATTTCCATCGTATTCACAGTGAGATTCTCCGTGTAATTCTGTGCATCCGCGCTAGGAATGAAATTCATTGGCTGTGACACGGTTACATCGATACCGCCTTGAATTGCGGTGGTCTCCCCAAAGACTCCTTTAATTGAAACCAAAGCACCATCTGTCTGATCTTCGGTCAATTTATTTGCTTGGGTGTTATCTACCTGTTGCGATGCTGATTCGCTCCCTGCATCTTTCTTGGCACAACCAGTGAGTGCAAGGGATAGCGCTAGAATCGGAGCCAGGAGTAATGCGATTTTCTTCATTCGAGACCTATTCTTTCTTCTCTTTTAGAGGTACGACTTCCATCATAGCAATGGTGGCGGGTAGAGGATTTGAACCTCTGAAGGCAGAGCCGGCGGATTTACAGTCCGCTCCCATTGGCCGCTCGGGCAACCCGCCATTGGCTATTGAGTATATAAATCTGGGATATTTCCTGACTGGCCAAAACTATCGACTCCCATGGCTACTTGTGGTGCGCCAAGGGCTGAACCTAACCAAGCAAGTGCATGCGATGAACCATCATGAATCGAAACTATGGGTGCGCGCTCGGTAAATATTGGTCGCATTGCCCCAGGGAATGATGGCGTGTTAGCCGTTCGAATTCCTTGTTTCAATGTTCGTTGCCAACTTCCATATAACCTACCTGGCGAAGTGACATCCACGACATGCGCAATAACTCCTTCATTGGCAAGTTCTGCTGCCGCTTCTAAAACTTCTGGCATCACGGCGCCGCAACCAACTAAATAAACAGTTGGCGCATGGAAATCATCGCTCTTTGCAAGCGCTGCTCGCCCATCAATTAAGCGATATGCACCAGCGAGAACTTGAGATCGAAGCGTCGCCTCGCCAAGGCGTTCGCGCGCGTTAGCAAATGGACCCTGATCAATTGCTCGAGTGGTAAGGCGGAAATAGAAAGCCAACTCATTGGGGCGCAGGTCAGGAGTCGTGTCCACTTTGCTACCAGCAACGTGAGCTACTGCATCGCAAAATAACCAATCGAGAGCTTGGCCATATGCAGGTTCAATTAAAACTACTCCAGGAAGCTCGATGCCAACTGAAGGGGTAATTGTTGATTGATGCGCTCCTCCTTCAGGGGCAAGCGTGATTCCGGATGGAGTTCCAGTCACTATGAATTTGGCCCCGGAATAGACACTGTAAATAAATGCATCGAGTCCACGAAGCACAAATGGGTCATAAACAGTTCCAATCGGAATCAAAGATTGATCATGTAAATCTTTTGAGATGCCAAGCTGCCCCAAAAGACTAAATAAGTTCATCTCACTGATGCCGAGCTCAATGTGTTGA
>RFXN01000071.1 GCA_009921625.1 Candidatus Fonsibacter lacus
CATTAAGACGCCGGTACTACTCTTTCATAGCGTTGATGATCATGTCCTTGATGTTTCCAATACTGAGATTATTCTCGATGAAATAGGGTCAAGTAGTAAACAACGCATTGAACTACTAAATAGCTATCACGTTGCAACCCTTGATTATGATGCAGATATTATCTTTGAAAATACCCGCCTATTCATTGAGGAAATAAGCAAGTGAGCCAAAATCCATTTCTATCCAAATCAAGCCTTGAATATGAACTGCCGCCTTTTGCAGAGATTTCAGAGGAGCACTACCTCCCAGCTTTCTATGCAGGAATGGATGAACAGCTAGCAGAGGTTGAAGGCATAACTAATCAAGCTGAAATTAGCTTTGAAAATACCTTGGTTGCTCTAGAGAGAAGCGGCGGGACATTAAGTCGAGTGGCTGCTGTTTTTTATAATAAATCCTCAAGTGATACCAATGAGGCAATCGATAAGATCGAAGCGGAGATAGCTCCAAAGCTTGCAGCTCACTCAGATAAAATTAAACTAAATCAGAAACTATTTGCTCGAATTACTTATTTAGTTGATTCAGGTCTTGAACTAAATAGTGAAGATGCCTGGCTCTTAAAAAGATATCACCGCGACTTTCTCCATGCTGGCGCCGGGTTATCGGCTTCCCAGCGGGAGGAGATTAAAAGAATTAATGAAGAGCTATCCACTCTTCAAACAGAATTTAGCAAGAGAGTATTAAGTGAAACCAATGACTTAGCTTTATTTGTGGATGATCTTAAAGAGTTAGATGGCCTCTCTGAGAATCAGATAAAAGCCTGCAAAGCAGCGGCCGAGGCGCGGGGGATAAAAGATAAATACATGATTGGCGCAGTTAATTTCACTGGCCATCCGTTGCTTCGCTCCCTTAAGAATCGCGCTCTGAGAAAAAGGATTATGGAGGCATCGCTCAGTAAAGGACTTCGTGGTAATGATTTTGATACCAGGGAAGTACTTCTGAAAATGGTCAAATTAAGAGGGAAACGTGCTGAGATATTTGGCAAGTCAAGCCATGCTGAGTATTCGCTTGCCGAGCAAACAGCTGGCTCTCCAGAGCAAGTGCATGCAATGCTGAGAAAAATTGCTCCTGCGGCGCTTGCAAATGCTAAGGCTGAAGGCGCAGATCTTGAACGACTTGCTAAGTTGGATGGTATTGAAAAACTAGAGAGTTGGGATTGGGATTTTTACACCGAGAAGGTAAGAGCCGAGAAGTACAATCTTGATACTTCATTGATGAAGCCATACTTTGAACTGGAGAGCGTCTTATTTAAAGGCGTTTTCTACGCCGCAGGAAAGCTTTACGGAATGAGCTTTAAAGAGCGCCCAGATTTAGTTACCTATCATCCAGAGGCTAGGGCTTTTGAAGTCTTTAACGAAGATGGCTCAAAGATCGGCCTCTATATAGCGGATTTCTACACCAGAGACTCCAAGCGAGGTGGCGCTTGGATGAACTCTTTAGTTAAGCAGAGCCACCTACTTAATCAACTCCCAGTTGTAGTAAATAACTTAAATATTCCAAAGCCACCAAAAGGCGAGGCAACCCTTCTCACTCTTGATGAAACAACTACTCTCTTCCACGAATTTGGCCATGCTATCCACGGACTCTTATCGAATGTGAAATACCCAAGGTTTTCAGGAACGGCGGTGCAGCGAGATTTTGTTGAGTTTCCCTCTCAGGTCAATGAGATGTGGATCCTTGATCCCCAAATCGTTGATAACTACGCCCGTCATTATCAGAGTGGGGAGCGTCTTCCGCAAAGCTGGATAGATAAACTTGAAGAATCATCAACCTTTAATGAGGGCCATGCCACAACCAGTTATTTGGCGGCAGCAATACTTGATCTAGCTTGGCACTCACTCTCCTCAAATGAAGATATCTCTGATGTCGAGAGGTTTGAAAGAATGGCGATAGAAAATTACGGCCTTGCCTACGATTGCGTTCCGACAAGGTATCGCTCGACCTACTTCTCTCACATTTTCGCTGGGGGATATTCTGCTGGATATTACGGCTATATCTGGGCAGAGGTCTTTGATGCCGATACTGGTGAGTGGTTTAAGGAAAATGGTGGATTAAATCGAAAGAATGGTGATCACCTTAGGAGCAAACTTATGAGTCAAGGTGGATCGATTGATTCTTTAGAGATGTTTAGAAATTTCAGAGGCAGGGATGCAGTTATTGAGCCGCTATTAAAACGTAGAGGGTTAGTAAGTAATGCTTGAGGCAATATTTCTTGGAATTATTCAGGGCTTAACTGAGTTCCTTCCGATCTCATCAAGCGCCCATATTCGCATTCTCGGTGAGTTCCTGCCCTCGGCCCAGGATCCCGGAGCAACCTTCACAGCGATAATGCAGATTGGAACAGAGATCGCTGTTCTGATTTATTTTAGGGCTGATATTGCAAGGCTCATCTCTGCATCTCTTAGATGGCTCATTAGAAGAAGTGAATTGGTGGGCGAAGCAAAAAGTGATGCGCGTCTATCAGCGCTAATTCTTCTAGGTTCACTTCCCATATTTTTCTTAGGATATTTTGGCCAGGAGTATATTCGTCAGAATTTTCGATCACTCTATTTAGTCGCAGCAGCATTAATAGTTTTCGGCCTAATTCTCGGCGTTGTAGATCACTATGGCAAAAATATGAGGGATCTTGATGCCTTAGGTGCAAAAGATGGCATCGCCTTCGGAATTGCGCAATCACTTGCTCTAATTCCGGGGGTCTCTCGCTCTGGTGCAACTATTGCTATGGGTCGAGCTATGGGATATAGAAGAGAGGCAGCTCTTAGATATTCGTTTTTGCTAGCGATACCCGCAGTTTTAGGCAGCGGAGCCTTTGAACTATTTAACTCACTTTCAACCACTCTTACCGCTTTTACCATCGGATACTTAGTCATCTCCTGGCTCATGAAATATGTTCAAACTAAGAGTTTCGTGCCTTTTGTCATCTATCGTCTTTCACTTGGAACGCTCTTACTTATCTTGTTATCAACCGGTGCAATTTCCGCTTAAGATCCCTTAAGTTAGCTCTCACTCTTTACTTTAAGCTTTGCTTGGTCAGGCAATGGGCATGGAGCACCGTCGCAGCAATTAGTTTTCATATGGCAATGAGGGCATAGCCACCGTGTCGCTATGGGGTCATAGGGACGCTGACAGAAATCGCAGAGCATCTGATTATTAGCGCTCACTAGTCAAGCCTATGTTCCATCACTTAAAAAGTGGTGGACGATACTGGGATCGAACCATTGACCATATATGGCATGTCCTCCATATAGTAAAAACTCCTACTTGGTTCAGACAATTCCCGATGGGATATACGGGTTTCTATGAGAATTTTCTTCCCTCACTGACTTCGGACGCGTATAGTCTCACGGGTGAAGTTCAGGGGTCCATTGTTTCTAGCATTGATTTCAGCTTTTGCGTTGTCACAGACCCCAACTCAATCCGCAACACCCCCGAAGGCGGGAGCAACATGTTCAAAGGCAGGAATTACGTCCAACTACGGAGGAAAGAAATTCACGTGTGTTAAGAATGGGAAGAAGTTAATCTGGGATAAAGGCACGAGCATCATTCAAAAAGCTCCAACTCCAACTCCAACTTCAACTCCAACTCCAACTCCAACTCCAACTCCAACTCCAACTCCAACTCCAATGCCAAGTCCTAGTTCTAACTCTCCAATCGAGCCTGGTGGATCTTGCAGCAAGGAAGGCGACTTGCAACCACTTAATTCTGGCCAAGTAATTTGCCAGAACGGAAAATGGTCACCGTATAACAGCACGCCCGGCTCTAGTTCTCCAGGATCTACAAACTCTGGATCAGCAGTTTCGACAGAATGGGTTTATCTGGCCTCCTTGACAAGTGGAAATGGTTTGGGAAATGTATCTGATCCTTCTTTAGTCCAAGAGCCTTCAGGAAAAATCCGTATGTATTTCAAAAACGGAAATGATTCCGAAGCAAAAATTACAGGTTTTGATAATTACATCCACTCGGCAGTTTCTTCTGATAACGGAGTGACCTGGACTGTCGAGTCTGGTGTCCGAATGGCTGTGACTTCTCCAGTCGAAGTTCTTCCAAAAGTAGGTGGCGGTTACCAAGCTTGGGGATGGAAGCAGTCTCCCAGTGGTGACAGCATGTACTACGCAGAATCTTCAGATGGATTAACGTTTAATGAAATCACGATCTCTGGTTTGGACCCAAAAACTTGCAAGAATTCATCAGGACAGTCACTTGCACCACTAGGTGATCCATCGATTGTTAAGTTATCTGATGGAACGTGGTTACTCCATGTTCAAGGAACGGGTGTAGGTGATACGGGGCCTAACTTTGCACGATGGGCATGTGTTGCAACTTCTCCCGATGGGAAGACTTGGACAGCGGTCCAGTCGCGCTCTTATGGTGGTTCAACGGATGTTACGACCAATCCAGCAATCTACTTGAATAGCGCTGGAAAAGTTGAATGGCTCTGGCCCACCTATGATTCATTGATTTCACGAACTGGTGATGGCACAACTTTTGGAACCTCAACATCATCAATCGCCGCAAGCGACCCAGAGAGATTGGATTTGGCAAACGGGACTGAATTGCTAGCTTATGGAAACTTTGACAATCGCAGCGGCGGCGTCATTGTTATTGCAAAACGTCAAAAGACTTCATACTCAATTCAAAAAGAGCAAGGCACGCCAGGCGTAGTTCCGGGTTCAGTTATTACTTGGTCAATTTCTGGTGCAACACAAAGTCAAGTCACTGTTTGGAACTTCTGCTTGAACAAGAAGTACGCGGATATAGCAGGAGCATCAGTAACTTATGAAACTGTATCGGGAATGTTAAAGGTTACTGCGAGGGACCCATCGAATACACATGGGTGTGTGTATGTTCTTGTGGGCAGCGAGAAAGTAATTGGATAAGCGCCACTGATTAAACACAACATTTAGCCAGGCCACCGCCACAGCTCTTGTAATAACGTGGACGATACTGGGATCGAACCAGTGACCCCTTCCATGTCAAGGAAGTGCGCTACCGCTGCGC
>RFXN01000072.1 GCA_009921625.1 Candidatus Fonsibacter lacus
ATTGGATACAGATCCTCCGCGAGTTGGTGGTTTAACTGTTTCCACTGCTCGTTGGCATAACTCCACCTTGCTCCTTGCATTTGAAGGATTTGTGGATCGAAATGGAGCGGAAACACTCCGTAATGTGCAGTTACTCGCTGAGGTAGATCTTGATGATGTCGATGAAGATGAGTATCACATTCAACAATTGATAGGCCTCAAAGTTTTTCATGTAACTGATATGCAGTGTTCTCAGACGATTGGTGAAGTTACTGGAGTTATTACCGGCGTTGCTCAAGATTTACTGGAGATTACCAAACCTGATGGGAGAGAGTTTCTCATTCCCTTCGTAAAAGCATTGGTACCTTCAGTCGACATTGCTGAAAAAAAGATTTACATCGATCCTCCGGGAGGGCTCATCGATGAAGATTGATATTGCAACGCTCTTTCCAGAGTACTTCGCACCGCTATCGCTCTCACTTTTAGGTAAAGCGCAAGATGAAGGAATTTTACAATTCACCACTCATAATTTGCGAGATCACGCTCCAGGAGTTCATAAGAGCGTTGATGACACCCCATATGGTGGCGGTTTTCGCAATCTATTGCCGAAGAGTTATCCCACGCCCAGCACTTGCTCTTTCTCTGTGGTCGCTATGAAGGCATCGATGCCCGCATTCCACAGTACTACCGTGATGTTGTGCAGATTCCAGTTCGTGAACTCTCTCTCGGCGATTACGTGCTCGCTGGTGGAGAGGTAGCAACCCTTGCGATGATTGAAGCAATCACCAGATTGATTCCTGGAGTTTTGGGAAATCCCGACTCGTTACGTGAAGAGTCGCATGTGCTCCGCGACTTACGTAAAGGGGGCGAGAGATCGAGCTCAGAGGAACTTCTCGTCGAATATCCGAATTACACCAAGCCACCACTCTGGAGAGGGCTTGAAGTGCCGGAGATTCTCACCTCAGGTAATCATGGCGCCATCGCGAAGTGGCGGTTGGAACAGGCGCAACTGCGAACTCGAGCCCAAGAGCTCAAATAACCCGCGTGATCCCTGGATTTGGGTATTACTCAGGCTCAGGGCAGAATAAGGGGCCTTGGCGAGAAATGCGCCCCGCCGCAGGGGAGCGAGTTTCTCATCGCTAAGTGGTCCTAACCAGGTTATCGACCTGCGGCGATTACCAGAGAAAAACGAGATAGCAATTATGAATACATTGGACGCACTTGATGCGGCAACCCTTCGCCGCGACCTCCCATCCTTCCGCCCCGGCGATGAATTAAAGATTCACGTCCGCGTTATTGAAGGTAATAAATCCCGTATCCAGGTCTTCCAAGGCTTGGTTATCCGTCGTCGCGGTAGCGGCGTACGTGAGAGCTTCACCATCCGCAAAATTTCTTACGGAGTCGGTGTGGAGCGAACATTCCCAGTACATACCCCAGTTATTGAGAAGATTGAAGTCGTTCGTCGTGGCGATGTGCGCCGTGCGAAGTTGTACTACCTTCGCGAGCTACGTGGTAAAGCATCAAAGATTCGTGAGCGCCGTGGTGGAAACTTTGGTCCAAGCGAAACTATTGTCTTTGAAACTGGCGAAGCAGAGGAAGTCACGGAAGAGGCGTTAGCTCCAGTTGAGAGTGTTGAGACAGCTGAAGTAGTGGAGAGCGTCGAAGCGATAGAGGCCGCAGAGAATGCAACCGAGACTGAGACTGAGAAAGAGAAAGCCGAGTAGTGAAACTTCCGCGGAAGGGTTCGCTCCTTCGCGAAATTCCCATCCTGGTAGTTGTTTCACTTTTCATCTCAATCGTCATCAAAGCCTTTCTCATTCAGGCTTTCTACATTCCATCTGGCTCTATGCAAACAACTCTAGAGATTAACGATCGAGTTATCGTCAACAAACTTGGAAACTTCTTCTCCGATGTAAAGCGCGGCGATGTTCTGGTTTTTCGCGATCCTGGGGGATGGTTGCCACCAGCATATGAAGAGAAGCGATCTGCTCCCTTACAAGCGCTCCGCAACGGGTTGGTCTTCGTTGGGCTTGCACCAGATCCAGCAAAGCAACATTTAATCAAACGAGTTATCGGCGTTGGCGGGGACCATATCGTCTGCTGTGATGCCTCAGGCGCATTAGTTATTAACGGCAAAGCCGTTTCAGAGAAGTATATTTACGAAGGCAATACACCAAGTGATATGAAATTCGATGTCACCGTGCCAAAGGGATTTATCTGGGCGATGGGCGATCATCGAGCAGCCAGTGAAGATTCTCGCTATCACCAAGAAGATGCCAATAAAGGAATGGTTCCGCTCAATAAAGTAGTCGGACGAGCCTTCATGGTTATCTGGCCCTTCCGACACTTCACATTTTTACCTCGACCAGAAGCGCTGAGCTCGATTCCTACTCAATTGAAATGAATCCAGAAGTTGCGCTCCGCGCAGCAGGATTTTCGCTGATTGCCGGAGTCGATGAGGCAGGGCGGGGCGCTTACGCTGGCCCACTAGTTGTTGCTGCAGTAATTCTCGATCTCCAGAATCCTCTGACAAAGGTGGGAGACTCAAAAACTTTCTCTGAGAGCGAGCGAAGTGCGCTTGCCGCAGAAATTAAGAGTAAAGCGCGGGCTTACTCAATCATTGTCATTGAAGCGGAAGAGATTGATACCCATGGCTTACACCCCTCCAATCTTGGGGGAATGCGGCGAGCAATTACTGCGCTCGCAATACAACCTGACTACATCATCACCGACGGGTATCACGTCAATGGCTTAGATATCCCTTCTATCGCAATGTGGCGAGGTGATCAGGTCAGTGATTCGGTTGGCGCTGCATCGATTGTTGCAAAAGATTATCGAGATCAGATAATGATGAAGTGGCATCACCTTCACCCTGAGTATGGATTTGCTACCCACAAGGGGTATGGCACTGCGCTTCATCAACGCGCTATAGAGAAGTTTGGTGTACTTGATATCCATCGAAAATGCTTTGCTCCCATCCGCAAAGCGCTCAACCGAGGAAGTTAATGAACGGGAATTAACAGGAATCAATAGAGCACAGACTGAGCTGTTACTTGTAAATATTGGTCAGTGGCGATACCTACATTTGCGCTATGCCATCACATCTATCTCGGTTGAACCAAAGAACTCATCGCGCTCATCAATTAGGGAAATTTGGCGAAGATTTTGCCGAGCTTTTTTTATTGAGCATCGGATATGAAATAGTTGAACGAAATTGGCGAGGTGCATACGGCGAAATCGACTTAATTGCTCACGCCAACTCCAACTCCGGCTCTGATCAAAGCGAATACATTTTTGTTGAAGTGAAGGCTCGTTCATCACTCCAGTACGGCGCTCCATTAGAAGCTATCACCCCAGAGAAATATCGACGCCTTTATCTTCTTGCTCGGGAGTGGATCTCCACTCATCAACCACGATCTCTCTGGCGGATTGATATTGTCACCATTTTGAGGGGCACCGACGGTATGACGCTTTCACATCATAAGAGTTTGAGCGCCTAGTGCTTGCTATTACTAGATCAATCTCCCTCGTTGGGTTAACAGGTCATCTCATCGATATTGAGGCAGATATCGGAAATGGCGTTCCAGGATTTACTCTCTTGGGCCTACCCGATGCTGCTCTATCAGAGGCGCGCGATCGAGTTCGATCGGCAATTAGCAACTCATCGGCGCAGTGGCCTAATAAAAGAATCACTCTTGCGCTCTCACCAGCTGCGCTACCAAAGCGCGGCTCATCATTTGATTGCGCGATTGCAATTGCGCTCCTCGCTGCCGCGCAAGAGATAACTTTAGGTCGAATTGATGGCGCTGTGGTTTTGGGCGAGCTAACTCTTGATGGGCGAATAAAGTCGGTGCCAGGAATCTTGCCCGCGCTCCGAGCGGCGGCCCTCCATGGAATTGAGCGCGCAATTATTCCCTCAGAGAATTTCGAAGAAGGCTCACTTATCCCAGGAATTAACCTCATACATTTTGACCATCTTCGCCAACTGATTACTTGGGTAAAGGGAGGCGAATACCTCCCTTCAGAGCTAACGCGTTCAGATTTGTGCTCCTCTGAAAATACACATCTTGATTTCTCAGATATCGCCGGGCAAGAGCGCGCAAAAGAGGCGCTGGAGATTGGTGCAGTTGGTGGACATCACATCGCAATGGTTGGTCCTCCAGGAGTTGGCAAGAGCATGCTTGCAGCGAGAATTCCCTCGATCTTGCCACGCTTAACCGAGCGCGATGCCCTCGATGTCACCTCACTTCACTCTATCGCAGGAAAGATCTCACCGTTAAATGGTTCACCGTTAATTACTTCTGCGCCATTTGTTGCGCCACATCACACCATCTCAAGAGCAGGGTTGATTGGCGGCGGTTCCGCAACGATCTCTCCCGGCGCGTGCTCCCTGGCTCATCGTGGAATTCTTTTTCTTGATGAAGCCCCAGAGATATCTCGCCCAGTTATTGAATCGCTCCGTGAACCGATGGAGTCAGGAGAAGTAACTCTCACTCGACTTGGTCGAAGCGCGACTTTTCCTGCGCGTTTTACCTTGGTACTAGCCTCCAATCCATGTCCATGTGGTTGGGCAATTGGTAAAGCAAAACGTTGCACCTGCTCATCATTGGCTAGTCGTCGTTACCGTGAGAAATTATCTGGCCCAATTCTCGATCGAGTTGATCTTCGAATCGAACTCGAGCCACTATCACAAGGTGATCTTGCACGAAGAAGTGAACCTAGTTCCGATATCGCAGTTCGAGTTGCATCTGCCCGAGAGAGATCGAAGGAGAGATTTAGCGCTCACCCCTGGTCTATCAATTCAGAGATTCCTGCAGCTGCGCTCCGCAGTGAGTTCGCTCCCGAGCCGCGGGCGTTAAGTGTGTTGTATCGAGCGCTCGATGCTGAGGAGATTACCGTTCGAGGTTTACATCGAATTCAACGAGTTGCCTGGAGCATTGCAGACCTACATAACGAGCCAAGTCCCTCACGTACCTCAATCGACAGGGCGCT
>RFXN01000073.1 GCA_009921625.1 Candidatus Fonsibacter lacus
TGCCATCAGTCTTCTGCACTTCAACTGACACATTTGGCACTCCGTCCTTTAAATTCCACACACATTTCGCGTATTGCTCAGTAAGAAGCAAGTCATACCGCCCCTTAAATGCATCAGCGTCGTAATCCTTACCACCAGGGTTGTAGTGTGGCGAAGCCACGTCATAGCTCATCGTGGTGCCGTCATACTTAGGTAGCGCCGTGCCGTAGGTCATCGCGTTGGAGCTAACAAAACCTTGAAAATCAGAGGCGGCACAACCATTTACACCAGAGGGAGTATTCGTTGGATCGAGAACTACTCGCCACACCTGTGCCAAGCGATCTGCAACATCGTATGCCTTGCCAACTCCTGCAGGCTTTCCAGAAGCATCACGATCAATCGCCACCAACTTGTTAAAAGTATTGAAGGTATTGGCGCCATATACGCTAATTAATTCACCGGCGGCAACATCACTCACTTTATCCCATGGATAAGAAGTAACTGCAGCGGAAGAAATCTTCTCCCATGCTGCACGCTCAGCAGTATCAGAGTAGTCATACCGCTTAGTAAGAATTGGAATAGAGAGATTCGCACCGGTGATTGTTACATCAAAACGCTTTGACGCATCAGCTGATCCGATTGTGACTTTAGGAGATGTGACACGACCAGATATCCATCCTTGAGGTTTAGAAAGTAGTTTCATATTTAACTTAAAGGTGGTGCCAGCATCACTTGAAGCAAATTTCCAACATTTCACATCATTTACATTAACGTTAAAACAATCAGTTCGGGCTTCTTTATCATCAAGCGAGACATTTTCAGAGTAAACAGGTGCGATAGAGGCAACAATCTTTGGTGACGATGGAGTTCCATTGACAATATCTTGAGTCACATGCCCTGTGACTGCATATGAACTTCCTTTACTATGTGATAGTCCAGGGAACGTGAATATCTGAGGGGTAATAGAAGCCCCTACATTAAATTTCTCTTTCCGTGAGAAGGCAAAGTCAGGATCGACGCTACCGCGACTCTCTTTGAAAGAACCTTTTACCTCTGATCCATCAGCTTTAATCCAAGAGACTGATTCAATGCAATTAAGAACTTTTTCATCAGCGCAGAGGGGGAGATAGTTATATACCTGGAGTGTATTTGTAGCTGGAGTACATGCTGGGTCATCCCATAAGTCTTCATACTCTGCGCCGCATGGCGTCTGCTTTGTTCCATTGACTTTGTAGAGGTAATTTCCTGAAATCGGATCAACGTCATCTCTAAATTGCATAACCACATAAGAGTCGGGATCGACGGCTGCCTGCGCCGGAAGTGAGACAGCGACCGCCATGGGGGAGAGCAGGATTAGGGCGCTGAGGCCTCGGAAAAAGTTTTTTCGCATGTTTCCATTATTGCGAACGTGCGGGTAAAAAAGAAAGTGGGCGCTCCCGCTAGGCTTACCCGCATGTCCCCTGATTTCGAAGACCTTGCCACGGCGAACCGAGAATTTGTCAGGAAGTTTGAACCTGAAGGGCTTAGTGGGCGGGCAGCCCGTGGTTTGGCAATCGTTACCTGTGTGGATTCACGCATCGCCCCACTTGCGATTGTTGGTATGAAGCCTGGCGATGCCAAGATCCTTAGAAATGCTGGCGCCCGAGTTACCGAAGATGTCCTACGCACTCTCGTCTTAGCAACGTACTTACTTGGCGTGAATCGCGTACTTGTCATGCCACACAGCGATTGCCGAATGGCTAGCGGTAGTGAACCAGAAATCCATCAAGCGATATTTGAAGCATCCGGCGTAGATACCCGGAGTATTGAAATTCGAACGGTAAACGATCAACGAGCAGCGCTTGAGTTAGATCTCGTTCGATTGCGGACTTATCCGCTACTTCCAAAAACGTTAGAGGTTGCCGGCGCCTTTTACGATGTACAAAGTGGAAAATTGGAGTTCATCTAAATTTTTTATTGAGGCGGGGGAGTTACCCCAGCAGTTGCACGTGTTCCCAGAACTGCGAACCGCCTCAATACCGTCTCCGGAAGGACAGCTCAATAATCACTCCTGTCCTTGTGAACTCTCTGTGAAATAGGATTGACCAGTATTGGAAGACGTTCTCACTTGGCGCCCGAAAGCGAGGAATCATGACTAATCGGACAATGTCTGAACTATTTACTATGGATGGTCGAATCGCCATTATTACTGGCGGCGGAACGCACCTTGGGAAAGCTATGACTGAGGCGCTCGCTGAACTTGGGGCACACGTTTATATTGCCTCTCGCCGCGCAGAGCTCTGTGAAGAGACTGCTGCCGCTTTACGAGCGCGCGCTCTAAAAGTTACCGCGTTAAGTTGTGATGCCACTGAGGAAGAGAGCGTCAATTCATTAGTTGAAGAGGTAATGAGGCGAGAGGGAAGGCTTGATGTATTTATCGCAAATGCTGGCGGGAGCGCGACAACTGCACATCCGCCACATGGCAAGGTCGATGAATTTCAATGGACGCTTGAAAAGAATCTCACCTCTACCTATATCTGCGCTCAAGCTGCAGGGCGAGTAATGATTCCTCAAAAAAGTGGATCAATTATTACCTTGGGATCGATTGCATCACGTCTGGCAAGCGATCCTCGTATCTATAACGAGAATTTCAAACGGTCTGGAGCGCCATACATGGCCGCTAAAGCAGGAGTTCTAGTTCTTACTAAAGCGTTGGCTGCCGAATACTCGCCGCATGGTGTGCGTGTGAACTGTATCTGTCCTGGTCAGATACCAAATGATGTAACAGATAAAGCTCAAGTAGAGAAGTTTCGAACGATGAATGCTTTCCATCGAACAGGTTTGGCAGAGGATTTGAAAGGTGCTTGCGCGCTTCTCGCTTCAGATGCTGGTAAATGGATTACTGGCACCGACATTCTGGTAGATGGCGGTTGGTCAATCTGGTAAAAAATTACTTCCACGAAGAGTGGAGTGGACGTCCTTCTGCATATCCTGCAGCAGATTGAATTCCAACTACAGCTTTATCAGCAAATTCATCGAGAGTCTTCGCGCCAGCATATGTACATGATGAACGTAATCCAGAGATGATGTTATCGAGCAAATCTTCAACACCTGGACGCTCTGGATCGATAAACATCCGTGAGGTTGATATTCCCTCGTCAAAGAGAGACTTACGGGCGCGATCAAAAGCATCTTCATGAGAGGTTCGTGCTCGCACTGCGCGAGCTGATGCCATACCAAAAGACTCCTTAAATAATCGACCGCTGCTATCGCGCTGCAAATCTCCTGGAGATTCGTAAGTGCCTGCAAACCAGGAACCAATCATCACTTGCGAAGCTCCCGCGGCGAGCGCTAGCGCAACGTCACGAGGATGGCGTACCCCGCCATCAGCCCAGATTGATTTTCCGAATTTCTTTGCTTCAGCAGCGCACTCCAAGACTGCGGAAAATTGTGGTCTGCCAACGCCTGTTTGCATTCTCGTTGTACACATTGCGCCAGGCCCAACGCCAACTTTGATGATGTCGGCACCAGCTTCAATCAGATCACGAACGCCGTCAGCGGTAACAACATTTCCAGCAACAACAGGAACTTTCGGGTTGATTGCACGAATCGCCTTTAGCGCTTCAATCATTTTTTCTTGGTGGCCATGAGCGGTATCAACTACCAAACAATCAGAACCCATGGCTATTAATTGAGCAGCGCGATCTGCAACATCGTTGTTTATTCCTACAGCAGTAGCTATTTGTAGTTTGCCGTTGCTATCAACTGCAGGTGCATATAACGTCGCACGAAGCGCTCCCACTCTCGTGAGTATTCCTACCAATTTTCCATCCTTAGCAATAACCGGAGCTAAGCGACGGCGATTTTCAGTTAAGAAATCAAAAGCCTCTCGCGGTTTAACGTCGTCATGCAGCGCTAAGAGATCTTTGCTCATAACTTGATTAAGCTGTGTAAATCGATCAACGCCTTCGCAATCCTCTTCAGTGACGATTCCAATTGGTTTGCCATCCTCAACAACTACAACTGCGCCATGTGCTCGCTTGTGAATTAATGAGAGCGCTTCGGCAGTGGTTGAGGTCGCGCTTAAAGTAATTGGGGTATCGAAAAATAAATGACGTGTTTTCACATACTCAATAACGTCTTTGACTATAGGCAGTGGAATATCTTGCGGTATTACTGCAATGCCACCTCGACGAGCGATGGTCTCCGACATTCGTCGTCCGGAGATTGCTAGATCAAAGGATTGATTTACTTGAGGGTTAGTGAGAAAACGCACTTACCTAACTATATACGCTACTTGGCGCCCCGTCGCTCGCGCCCCTTAAATCCACCAGCTTGCTTGGTTTTTCCCGCTCGGTGAGGTCTTCCACCACGATGATTTCTGCCAGATGTGCCAGCGCTCTGACGTCCCTTTCGTTCTGCGTGGTGACTTCGCTCCGGCTTACTAGGCCCTGCAGCGATCGCAACTCCTGATGGTTCAAGCGCACCAGTGATGCTTACTAAGTTGGCATCCATTGGTCGTACTTTCGATTCTTTAAGCGTAATTCCAGCTTTTGCTGTCATGCCATGTACGCCTCTTCGCTGGGAATGTGTGGCAAGAGTGACCACAACACCTTCAGCACCAGCACGCGCAGTGCGACCTGCGCGGTGGAGGTAATCCTTATGACTTTCTGGTGAGTCAACATGAACCACTAATGAAACATCGTCGACATGAATTCCGCGAGCAGCAACATCGGTAGCAATAAGCGCAGTAGTGCGGCCAGATTTAAATGCTTCCAAAATTCTGGTTCGTTGATTTTG
>RFXN01000074.1 GCA_009921625.1 Candidatus Fonsibacter lacus
CCTCGTAACGCGCGATCTGCGAGGACCTCTTCGCTACCAAAGAGCAGATAACTTTTCACAAGGCCCCCCTCTCGCATTTTCATAATTATTTCTGAGTTACTTCTCGCTCGTTATTACCTCGCCCACGGAGATGGCGGCTGCGCTGCAATGATGAGATTACCTTCTCGCTTGGCTAACGCAAGGTTGTGGCTGGTATCGGTTCGGTAAATTGCCCCATACTGTCCATATAACGCCAAAGCGCTAGGCGCGGGATGGCCATAGGGATTTCCTGCACCTACGCTAAAGAATGTCACCCGGGGCGCAAGTAGCGCTATCAACTCTGGATCCTGCAGCGCTGATCCATGATGTGTTGCTTTCATTAAAGCTATCGGAGCGCCACTCCATAAATCATGGGGGCGAGCGCGTTGTAAATAAATAACTGCGCGTGCCTGTCCCTCGAGTTCAAGATCTCCCGCAGCAAAAAAAGTTGCGCCATGTGCATTTCCCAGAATTGCGATACTTGAATCATTGGGAGATACATCAGAGGCAGCGGTAACAACCTCAATTTGTACTCCAGCTCGCTCAAATCGCTCACCTGGCTGTGGTGAATGAGTTGGAATACTTCCAAGTAATTGGGAGACTTGTTCAACCTGAGCATCTGGTTCCTTAGTCAACGATGTCCAAACTTTCCCAATCTGCCTACCGGCAAGTGCACCTTTTAACCCTGAGACATGGTCTGCATGAAAGTGTGTGAGCACTAGCAAATCTATCGTGGTAATTGAAAGCAGCTTCAAACACTTGTTGATTGTTGTTGCCTCAGGACCAACATCAATCACTATTGCAGCATTCTCACTTGTTTTAACAATGAGACCATCCCCTTGACCAACATCGCATTGAAAGAAACTCCAATCTGTAGGAATCCACGACTGTGAAAATGGTTTGATGGTAAATAAAATTTCAACAGTTAAAAGAGTAAGAATTATTGCTAACGCGAATTTTTTAAAATTATTAGATTGAATGGCAAATAAGATTGATAAGGCTATAACCAGCACAATTGTCATCAAAGAGCCGAGCACGTTCTGCGGCCATTTCAATGCTGCAAAGGGAAGGCTTGAGAAATTTCGCGCGACAAATGTGATCCAGAGCGAAAAGGGAGTGATGCACCAACTAATTCCTGCACCCAGGGTTAGGCTAAATGGAGCAACTAACATCAAAATAAGACCGAGCGAGGTGATAATCGCTATCACTGGCGCAACAAGAAAGTTTGCCGCAATGGATATGAGACTTAATTCACCAGAGAGCAAGACGATTATGGGTAAGCAGGAGATGGTTGCCGAAAGTGGGATTGCCAAACCTTCAGCAAGTAACGGAGGTGCTCCCATTGCCTCGAATTTCTTCTGAAGAATTGGCGCAATAAATAAGAGTCCGGCTGTTGCAAAGACGGATAATCCAAAACCTGCATCTCGCACGAAAAAAGGATTAACGAGAAGCAAGAGCGAAATTGCTGCAGCTAGAGCAGGAATAGGCGAACCTCGAACGCCTTTGGCGCGCGCCACAAGTAACGCCCCCGTCATAACTGCCGCCCGCAAAACAGAGGAACTAGGGCGAACCACCGATATAAAAATCATTAGAGAGATGGCAACTAACCACCAGAGATACTTTCGCTTAACTTGTATCGCTCGACCTAGAGCCAAGATCAAAGCTGCCACAATCGCAAAATTCGCCCCACTTACTGCTGTCAGATGAGTTAACCCACTGCGACGCATGGCAAGAGTTAGCTCTTCATCTTGACCGCTACGGTCACCGATTATTAGGCCGGGAATTAGCGCTCGTGCATCTGAAGGCAAAGCGCTTGTGCTCTTTTTTATCTCATTTCGGATGTGATGAGTCGCGCGCCAGAACCAAGGAGCGCTTTGAGTTAGCGTTACCCCACCCACCTGTGAAATAGCACCTGCTCGGGTGGTGTACCCGTCGAATACCCGAAGTCTGCCAAAAAGTTCTATGTGATCACCAGGAATATATTTTGCTAATTCCGCACCACCTAGTAATAGAAATGGGACATTCATTTTCACATTCTCAAGCGCCTGCAATTTAACATCTGCGCTAAATATATTTCTCTGGTTTAACTCTGCATAAGTCTTCCCAGTATTTTGTCGAACATCAGAGTTAAGAGTTAGCTTAACTTTTACTACATCACCTTCGCGTTCTCTGAAAAAATCCAATTGCAGAGCGTGCTGGTGGAGCGAGAGCACTACTGCTCCAACAAACAAAGCAGCGCTAAAAATGCCAACTAACTTTTTCCGCGTGATGATTAGCAACACAAGTAGAGCTAAAAGAAAGATCTTCTGAGCTAATCCAAAGAGGAGTGATTGGGTAAACGTACCTACCCAAATCCCCAAGGCTGGGAAGAGAAGTCGAAAATCTCGCCTCACACAGTTACAAAATCCCTAAGTTCACTAAATTTCGATGGTCCTATTCCAGAAACTTTCTGTAACTCACTCACTGATCCGAAATTTCCATGTTCTGTGCGATAAGCAACAATTCGTTTCGCAAGTACTGGCCCAACACCTGGTAGCCCATCGAGCTCGTTTTCAGAAGCTCGATTGAGATTAAGGCGCCCCCGGCCAAAGCCCACACCGCCGGCGCTCTGCAGGGCTTCCCCACCGGTTCCGACTGTGCCGACTGTGCCGACTGTGCCTGGCCCCGAAAGATAAATCTGTTCACCATCTTCCAAAAAACGAGCAAGATTTACCGAAGTGGTGTCGCTTCCCTCTCGAACTCCACCTGCCGCCTTAATTGCATCACCTACTCGAGCACCTTCTGGTAATTGATAAACCCCTGGGTTCTGCACCTGCCCTTGCACATCTACAACCAGTGAATAATTTGAAGAGCGTGATGTTGGATCTGTTTCTGAACTATCTTCAGCGCTATCTGGTGCAGCTTTAATGGTCGACAGACTTGGTTTAGCCTGCGCACCAAATAAGAGCACAACTGCGAGCGCAATTGCTAGTCCGGCAACTATTAAGAGCGCTCTCTTTTGATTTGAAGAAATACTTATAGCGTTCTTGCGGGAATTACTGGTATCGCTGGCATTGGATGAAAAAGAGATTCGTTCTGAGAACTTTCCCAATGAAAACCTGCGGTGATCTGAAGCTTGGTTAATTCTTTCGAGTATCTCAGCAATCTCTTTTGATTCTGGGGTGTGCAAGTTGTCCGGCGTCATACTGTCATAGTAAAAGCTGGGCTTATTATCAACAGCACTGCCTAACGTGGCTGTGAATAGCGAAAGCGTTGGGATTAAATGCGCGGAGCAATGACGACCGCAATTGCTCCCGGGCCAACATGAGTTCCCACTACAGCGCCAACTTCGCTAATCACTACTTGCCCAACGCCGGAGAGCACCGCTTTCAAGTTTGCGGCAAAGGTGGCAGCCAACTCCGGTGCGCCAAGGTGGTGTATGGCGACATCTACTGCGCGATTTTTCGTCGCTTCAAGGGCCATCTCCTCAAGTCGCTTAATGGCACCGGTTTGAGTTCGCACCCGCTCTTTAGCTACCACGTGGCCATCTTCCACAGTGAGTATTGGTTTAATAGCAAGTGCCGTGGCAAGCAGCGATGCGCCGCGACTAATTCGACCGCTCCTTCGTAAATTTTCCAATTTTGCGACGGAGAAAAAAATATTTGTCACTGAGATTCTTTGGCGAGCTGCTTCAACTACCTCTATCGCACTTGCGCCCTCGTCGGCGGCAAGCGCGGCAGCAACTACCCCGAAACCCATCGCCATCCCCACCGTTCGAGAATCAATCACATGGATAGGAATTGATCCATTCGATGCCGCAAGTTGCGCAGCCTCGCTCGTGCCAGACATGGAGGAAGAGATGTGGATGCTGACAATCTCTTCTGCTCCATCTTTAGCTAGTTTCTCGTAGAGCGCGGTAAATCTCTCTGGGCTAGGACGAGAGGTCGTTGCCAATTCACCATTTCGAAGAGCTTGCAGCACATCAGTTGCCTGCGGATCAGCTTCATCGTAGGTCTTACCATTCCACTGGACCTGCAGTGGCACAACCGAGATTGCCAATTTTTTTAATAATTCTGTCGGCAAATAAGCCGTGGAATCAGTAACGATTGCGATGCGACTCATGCGCTCTCATCTCATTCTTCAATAACAATATTGACAAGTTTTGGTGCGCGAGCAATAACTTTCACAATCTTCTTGCCTTCAAGGGCTCCAGCAACAAGAGGTTCTGCTAGAGCTATTTTCTCGAATTCGCCATCAGTAATTTCAGGATCTATTTCGATCCGCGTTTTAATCTTCCCATTGAGTTGCACAACCGCAGTGACACTCTCAGCTTTTACTAGAGCAGGATCAATTTGCGGCCAGCCAGCAAGTGCGACTGAAGGTTTATGACCTAAACGCTCCCACATCTCTTCAGCTGTAAAGGGCGCGACAAGCGAGAGCATGATTGCAATAGCTTCTGTCGCTTCCCGAACTGCAGGATCATTTGCGCCACAACCGCTATCGATTGACTTTCGCGTTGCATTTACCAGCTCCATCATCCGTGCAACTGCAACATTGAATCTAAAAGATTCAACGGCAAATGCAGCATCATGGAGCGCTTTATGCGTTGCGCGACGAAGGGTAATGTCCCCTGTAGTGAAATCAACTCCTGGCACAGAAGTGACATCTCCGGCAAGTCGCCAAGCACGTGAAAGGAATTTCACCGAACCTGATGGCGAAACATCTGCCCAATCAACATCATCCTC
>RFXN01000075.1 GCA_009921625.1 Candidatus Fonsibacter lacus
CGCGCATGCTCACCTCCGCCTGGTGATCAACTGGTAATCACCCAATCCTAGTGAGGGTTTGGCGCGCTACTTTCCGATAGTCGAGCCGACCAATTCACACGCCTGGTGGAGATTGGTCACCATCGTTGCCCCACTTGCCCGCTCAACATCCCAACCTGGCCCGCCGAGAATTAAACGTGGCGCTGGGCGGAGCGCAGGGAGCGCAGTTAGCGCAGAATAATCTGCATTTTTTCTCAACTGCGCCCAAAGAAAGACCACGGGCGGATGAGACTTCCGGATTATTTCAGTGAGCGCCTCCACCGGTGTGCGCGCTCCAAGAAAATGTGTCGCCACATTCTCTTCAGCAAGCGCAGCAGCGAGCGCATGTATCGCCAAGCAATGATGTTCCTCACCAACGCTTGCGAGCAGAATAGGTTTGGAATTTCGTGGCGACTCGAGCTCGTTGACACAATCACGCATCACTCGCTTCACAATCTCGGTAAAGAGATGTTCGATTTCGATTCCCGAGCCGGTCTCCTCCCAGAGCCGGCCAACCAAGATAAGTGCGGGCACAAGAATCTCATTCCAGGTCGCGACCACACCGGAAGAGAGAATTTCGCGACGAATAAGCGACTCAACAAAGGCGCTATCGATACCCTCGAGCGCGCGAACCATGGCCGTTACGGCCTCTTCCCGATTCTGGAACTCAGGTAGCGGCGGAGGTTGATCTACCGAGATGGGAGAGCTCTTTGCGACAGTAGCGGCATGGGCAGGCGGAACTCCTGAGATGACCAAGCGGCGCATAACGGCAAGGCGGGCTAGGTCCTCATCGGAGTAGCGGCGATGCTCGCCAGCCTCGTGGCTCGAAGGGCCCAGACCATAACGGCGGTCCCAGGTTCGCAAGGTTGCAGGGGCCACGCCCAGGCGGTGGGCCACCTCTGAGACGGTAACTCCGAGATGAGCCATATCACACCCCTCTCAGCAAGAATTCACTCGCAGAGCGCCTTCGGTACTTGAACAACTTATGGCGCGATTGATAGCCTACCGCATAGTAAAGGAAAAGGTGAGTGGAAATGGCTGAAATCTCTCGACTACCCATGCCAACTGCTGACAACTGGGAGTGGCAGTTCGAAGGCGCATGCCGTAACTATCCCCCAGAGATGTTCTTCCACCCAGAGGGTGAGCGTGGCCCAAGCCGCCGTAAACGCATCAACGAAGCTAAGGCAATCTGCGCTACCTGCCCAGTCCTTGCTCAATGTCGCGATCATGCCCTCGCCGTCCAAGAACCTTATGGAATCTGGGGTGGCCTCTCCGAAGATGAGCGAGCAGATCTTATTGCGCGCTCCAACCGAATGGCGATGTAAAAAGAATTACCACGTTACCTCTCAACGAAAAGAGGGCCTGCTGCTCAGTGGTCGAGCAACAGGCCCTCTTTTTTTAACTTTTTTAATTGTTTTAGAGCATAGCGAAATTAATGCGAATGTCCGCCAGGGCCATGTGAGTGGCCATGTCCTCCAGATGCAGGTAGCTCCTCTTCCTTCTTCTCGAATACAAGCACTTCAGTGGTAATGAACATTGCAGCAATCGAAGCTGCATTAGCTAACGCAGATCGCGTCACCTTTACTGGATCGATGACGCCATCTTTTACCAGATCTCCATAAACATCACTTGCTGCGTTATATCCCTCATTCTTTGAGAGCGCGCGTACCTTTGCCACGACTACATACCCTTCTTGACCTGCATTCTCTGCAATCCAACGAAGTGGTTCATCGCATGCCTTACGAACGAGGCGAACGCCAACAGCTTCATCGCCTTGATTGCCTAAATCATCGGCAAGAACATCTGCGGCGTGGACAAGAGCAGCTCCACCACCAACGACGATTCCCTCTTCTACTGCAGCGCGAGTAGCTGAGATTGCATCTTCAAGACGGTGCTTCTTCTCTTTCAACTCTGTTTCGGTATATGCGCCAACTTTGATTACGCATACGCCGCCAGCGAGTTTTGCAACGCGCTCTTGAAGCTTTTCGCGATCCCAATCAGAATCAGCGCGCTCAATTTCATTACGAATCTCGTTTACGCGACCATCAACATCGCTCTTCTTTCCAGCGCCATCAACGATTGTGGTGTTGTCTTTGGTAACAACTACTCGGCGAGCGCGACCAAGGACATCAAGCCCAACCTGATCGAGCTTTAATCCGATTTCGGTAGAGACAACTTGACCGCCAGTAAGAACTGCGATGTCTTGCAACATTGCCTTACGTCGATCACCAAATCCCGGAGCTTTTACCGCAACAGAAGTGAAGGTGCCGCGCATTCTATTTACTACGAGAGTAGAGAGCGCTTCACCCTCAACATCTTCAGCGATAATCAATAGTTGCTTTCCTGATTGCACTACTTTCTCAAGAAGCGGCAAGATCTCAGAGATTGCAGAAATTTTGTTGCTAGTTACGAGAACATAGGCATCCTCTAGAACTGCTTCCATTCGCTCCGCATCAGTGACGAAGTATGGAGAGATGTAGCCCTTGTCGAACTGCATGCCTTCAGTGAAGTCGAGTTCTAAATTTGTTGTTGATGACTCTTCAACAGTGATGACGCCATCTTTACCGACTTTATCCATCGCATCTGCGATGAGTTCGCCAATTGCTGAATCTTGCGCGGAGATAGTTGCGATATCTGCAATCTGCGCTTTCCCTGAAACTGGGGTAGCAATCTCATGGAGTTTCTTGGTGACTGCGCCAACGGCAGCCTCAATACCAATCTTTAGTCCCATTGGCTGAGCGCCAGCAGCGAGGTTGCGAAGTCCTTCACGGACCATTGCTTGCGCTAATACGGTCGCGGTAGTGGTGCCATCACCAGCAACATCGTTGGTCTTGGTAGCAACCTCTTTAACAAGTTGCGCTCCCATGTTCTCTGCAGCATCGGAGAGCTCGACCTCTTTTGCGATGGTGACGCCGTCGTTAGTAACTGTTGGTCCACCAAATTTTTTGTCGATGACAACATTTCGACCCTTAGGCCCAAGAGTTACCTTCACGACATCGGCGAGGATATTTACACCACGCTCCATGCCACGACGAGCCTCTTCATCAAATTGGAGAATTTTTGCCATGAGTTATGTATTCCTAACTATTCGATGATGGCGAGAATGTCACGGGCAGAGAGAACGAGGTACTCAGATCCTTTGAGCTTTACTTCAGTTCCACCGTACTTGCTATACATCACGCGATCGCCAACTTTGACATCCATTGGCACGCGAACGCCATCGTCGAAACGACCTGGTCCAACTGCGACAACTTCGCCCTCTTGTGGCTTCTCCTTGGCGGTGTCAGGAATGACAAGGCCAGATGCTGTTGTCTGCTCGGCATCGCTTGGCTTTACAACGATGCGGTCTTCAAGAGGCTTGATCCCAACTGAGGATGTTGACATTGCGAGGTTCCTTCCAAATATTTGAGGTGTCTTCCGGGATTACTTATCTATCCACCCCCACCGGTTCTCGCTAACGGTTAGCAGTGTCCAGGTGAGAGTGCTAATGCACAGGGTAGAACCTCGCTCTGAGGCGGTCAATTTGAAGGGCTCTTACCCTCGAATCACCCTCGAATCACCCGTGAGCTACCGGCAGGCCTGGCTCCACATCTAAGGCGAGCGGACTGGGGGCGATACCGGCTTGGAGGGCGAGCGAGCCCAAGGCTGCCACCATCGCACCGTTATCCGTGCAGAGGTCAGGGGTCGGAATAGCTAGGAGAACGCCAGCCTTCGCCGCCCGCTCAGTGGCTAGCGCTCGCAAACGTGAATTTGCTGCCACGCCACCTGCAATTAACAGTCGATCAATCCCTGTGCGCTTACATGCTGCAAACGCTTTTGCGGTGAGTACATCAACCACTGCCTCTTGAAATGATGCAGCGACGTTTGCACGTTCGCGCTCGGTCAGCTCTGGATTTTTTTCGATCCATCGTGCAACAGCGCTTTTAAGCCCAGAGAAGGAAAAGGAGAATTCTTTCTCAGCGCGTTCGTGATCGTCTGCAAAAAGAGTTAGACCGCGCGGGAAATCAATTGCGCTCTTATCTCCATCGCGGGCAAGGCGATCTAGATGTGGTCCACCAGGAAATGGCAGCCCAAGTATTCGCGCGATTTTGTCGAAGGCCTCTCCGGCTGCATCATCAAATGTAGCGCCGAGTTGGCGAATATCTTTATGTATATCGCGTACTTCTAAAATAGAGGAATGGCCACCGCTGACTAACAGCGCAACTGTTGGTTCTGGCTCGTTATTAAGTGAGTCAACAGCGATATGTGCCGCTAAATGATTAACACCGTAAAGTGGAATACCAAGACCAGCAGCAAGTCCTGTAGCGCCACCAGTTCCAACAAGTAATGGTCCGGCAAGTCCTGGTCCACGAGTGACCGCAATAGCATCTAAATCTTTGAGTTTTACCTTTGCTGCAGCGAGCGCGCGATCAAGGGTGGGATAAAACGCTTCAAGGTGAGCACGGGCCGCAACTTCTGGAACAACTCCCCCGTATCGCGCGTGCTCTGCAACGCTTGAAGCAATTTCATTTGCCAGCAAAGTCCGCCCGCGAACTACTCCGATCCCCGTCTCATCACAGGAGGTTTCAATACCGAGAACTAGCGGTTCGCTTGCGCTCATCGCGCACCACCATGTTCAGATAATGATTTCTCCATCACGAGAGCGTCGCCAAAGCGCGCGTA
>RFXN01000076.1 GCA_009921625.1 Candidatus Fonsibacter lacus
GATCGCGACTAAATCAATCGCCTTATTTGGGGGAAGTTTTGACCCCATTCACAATGGGCATCTTTTTGTCATTGAAGAACTTTTAAGTTCTGGGCGTTTTGAAAAATTTATTGTTATTCCTGCTGGCAACCCTTGGCAGAAGAGCGTTGCAGCTAGCGCGGCCCAACGTCTTGCTATGGTTGAAATTGCTCTGAAAGATTACAGGAACAAATATAGAGAGCTTGAGATAAGCAGATTTGAAATTGATGATTCAAGGCCAAGTTATGCTTTCCAGAGCATTGATTATTTCACCATGCAAAATCCGGGCGCTAATCTAGTTTGGATAATCGGTAGCGATGCTTTTGAAAAAATTGATGAGTGGAAAGAGATAGCGAAGGTAGCAAAGAGCGTGAAATTTCTAGTAATTACTCGTCCTGGTCAGAAATTAGAAAGTGCAAAGGTTGCAAAGTCAATAACTTATAGCCAGATAGAGATAAACGCGCTAGATATCTCCTCAACCAAGGTTCGTAATTTGATAAAGGCATCAGAGCCTTTTGATTCACTTGTGCCGGCTGGAGTGGCCGCCTATATAAAAAGCCACGGAATCTATGCCGCCGCGTAAATCAACGCTTGAACATACCCAGATAGCTGCCGCTGCCGCTATAGAGAAGCTGGGCAGTGATTTACTGGCAATTGATTTATCAGAGCAAATGCTATTAAGCGAAGTATTTCTCTTAATCAGTGGAGGTAATGAGCGACAAATTGATGCAATTGCTGATGAAGTAGAGCGCCAATTATCACTCTTGGGGGAGAAGCCAACTAGACGAGAGAGTTCAGAGAATTGGATTCTTCTTGATTATCAAGATTTAGTGGTTCATGTCCAAACTCAGCAGGCACGCCAGTATTACAGCCTGGATCGGCTTTGGAATGATTGTCCAAGTATCAAATTAGATGCGCTAACGGCAGCTGATGCATTTAAGGCAGGCAAATAAAAATGGAGAGACAACGCATAGTTCTCTGGCGCCATGGTCAGACTGATTGGAATATCGCTAATCGATTTCAGGGACATTCTGATATTGCCTTAAATGAGGTTGGTATTCGCCAAGCGGAGCGAGCAGCCCCACTACTTCTAAATCTTCAACCTTCGAAAATAATCTCAAGCGATCTAATTAGAGCAAGAAAGACTGCAGAAGCGCTAGCCAAGTTAGCTGGCTTAGAAGTTCACATTGATCCAGACTTAAGAGAGACCAATGGCGGCAATTGGGAAGGAAAAACTGGGGAGCAAAATAGAGCTGAGGATTATCATCGATTTGTTCATTGGTTAGATGGAGATGATGAGAGGGCAGGAGAAGTTGGCGAGAAGAGAAGTGAGATTGCCATAAGAGCTGTTAGAGCAATTGAAAAGGGTTTACGCGGCGATGTTTCAACTCTAATAGTTGTAACACACGGCGGAACTGCGCGATGTATTTTAGGCAAGATGCTTGATATGCCGATGAAACAGTGGTCATCACTTGGTGGGCTATCCAATGCTTCATGGTCGATACTAGAAAATGGCCATCATCGCTCTGGCTGGGTTTTAGTAGAACATAACTCTGGCTCACTACCGGAGCCGATATATGGAGAGGAAAGTGGGGCGTAGTTTGAGGTAAGGTCTGTTCTGTTACCTCAAAAACTAGATAAAAATTCGGGGCTATGGCGCAGCTGGTAGCGCACCTGCATGGCATGCAGGGGGTCAGGGGTTCAAGTCCCCTTAGCTCCACGTTATGGATAGCAACTCAGAGAAAAATGCGCTCGCTCTTCAAGTAATTCCGCGCGGCTGGAACGCTAGCGATATTGGCGATCAAAGCGGCAAACATTTTCTTATCACTGGAGCAACTAGCGGAATTGGTCTTGAGAGCGCTAGAGAACTAATTAGAGCAGGGGCGCAGGTAACAATTGCTGCGCGCGATCTAAAGAAAGCCGAGCAGGTAGTAAAAGAGTTATCAAGCCAGAAGGCTCAAATTCTCCATCTCGATTTAGCCGATTTAAATAGTGTTAGAAAAGCAGCGAGAGAAGTCAAGCAAGACATTGATGTTTTGATATTAAATGCTGGGGTCATGGCTACTCCATTCACAAAGACTGCTGATGATTTTGAACTACAAATGGGTGTGAATCACTTAGGCCACTTTGCACTTGCCGCTCTGTTAGCAGATCGAATCAAATCAAGAGTTGTCTCAGTTTCAAGTGCAGCTCATCGATTTGGAAATTTTGGCCAAGGTAGCCAAGATGCAATTAGAGATATCTGTCTTGGCAGAAATAAATATCAACCCTGGTCGGCCTATGGTGCAAGTAAATTAGCTAATCTACTATTTACATTTGAATTAGAGAGAATTGCTAGAAAAGCCAATTATAGTTTTAGCGCATTTGCCGCCCACCCTGGTTATGCAAATACTAATTTACAGAGCGTTGGACCAAAAATGCGTGGAAGCATTATCGAAGAGCGAGGGGCAGCATTTGCTAACTCCCTTATTGCGCAATCAGCATCAAGAGGCGCTCTTCCAACGCTATGCGCTGCAACATTTTCAAATCTCTATGGTGCTTCATTTCTTGGTCCTGATGGATTGTTGGAGATGCGCGGTTTTCCAAAAGCAACAAGAGCTCGCTCTATTGCCTATGATCAAGGCTTGGCGCGAAACCTCTGGAGCGTTAGTAGTGAATTAACTGGAGTTAATTGGCGGTAATCTAGGGCAATGCTCTCGGCCTATGACTTTCACTTCATTCAAGAGAAGTGGTTGCCAGTATGGGACAAATTAGCGCCATTTAGATCAGGAGATCCAAGTGATCCCCGCCCTAAGAAATATGTACTGGATATGTTTCCTTATCCATCGGGCGATCTACATATGGGCCAGCGCAATGAAGATCCAAGTATTTGGACTTATGAAAATATAAATACCCAGAAAGCTTCGATGCGAAGGTATGCCTGCTCATTTGATTGGGATCGAGTGCTTTATACCTGCGATAGCGAGTATTACCGGTGGAATCAATGGATTTTTTTAAAACTATATGAAAAGGGACTGGCTTATCGCAAGAACTCACCAGTTAATTGGTGCCCGGATTGCCAGACTGTTTTGGCAAATGAGCAGGTAATTGCAGGGCTATGTGAACGCTGTGATAATCCGGTAACAAAGAAGAAATTGAGTCAGTGGTATTTCAAAATCACTGATTATGCCGAGAAATTACTTGATGACATGAAAGAACTCGAGGGCAAGTGGCCTGAGAAAGTTCTAACTATGCAGCGCAATTGGATTGGAAAATCTGTTGGAGCTGAAGTTAAATTCAATATTGAAGGAAGGGATGAGGCTTTAACGGTCTATACCACCAGGCCCGATACTCTATTTGGCGCAACATTTATGGTAGTTGCTGTTGATAGCGAATTAGCTAGAGAGTTAGTGGCAAATACCCAAGTGCAAGCTGACTTTGAAAAATACTTCGATAGCGTTAAGTCGGCAAGTGATATCGATAGATTGGCAACAGATAGAGTCAAGAGCGGCATTTTTCTAGGACGATATGCAATAAATCCAGTTAATAACGAGAGAATTCCAATCTGGGCTAGTGATTATGTGCTAGCTGATTATGGAACTGGGGCCATCATGGCTGTTCCTGCTCATGATCAGAGAGATTTAGATTTTGCTAGGGCGATGAAGCTACCGGTGAGAGTAGTAGTTAATGTAGAGGGGCAAGAAGATCCTGCCGTTAGCGGAGTTGCTACTAGTGGATCTGGGGTAATGGTTAACTCTGGCAGCATAAATGGGCTTGATAGCACAGCAGCCATTGGAAAAATAATTTCAGAACTTGAGAAAAAGAATTTAGCAAAGGCATCTAATAACTATCGACTTAGAGATTGGTTAATTTCACGTCAGCGATATTGGGGAACTCCATTTCCAATTATTCACTGTCAGAAGTGCGGCGAAGTGCCAGTAGATGAAAGTGATCTTCCAATTAAATTACCGGATTCAAAGTCGCTAGATTTAAGGCCAAAGGGAACATCACCTCTTGCCACAGCAAGTGATTGGGTTAATGTTAAATGTCCTAAATGTGGCGCTGGCGCTCTAAGAGATACCGACACCATGGATACCTTTGTTGACTCATCTTGGTATTTCTTGCGCTACACCAGTGTGAATACCCACGATAAACCTTTCGATAGAAAAGAAGTCGATACCTGGCTACCAGTGGATCAATATGTAGGTGGAGTAACTCACGCCATCTTGCATCTGCTCTATTCACGCTTTTTTACCAAAGCGCTAAAAGATATGGGCTATGTAGATTTCTCAGAGCCATTTACCAGACTTCTTAATCAAGGAATGGTTTTAATGGATGGTTCGGCTATGAGTAAGAGTCGAGGAAATTTAGTAGCCCTCTCTGAGGAACTTGAAAAACATGGCGTAGATGCAATCCGGTTATCAATGGTCTTTGCCGGTCCACCGGAGGATGATGTTGATTGGGCTGATGTTTCACCAACAGGGTCATCTAAGTTCTTGCATCGCGCTTGGCGCCTTGCTGGAGATGTCAAGAGTGAGCCAGGAATTGATTTTTCAAAAGGTGATTTAGAGTTAAGAAAAGTTTCTCATAAAGCTCTTTCTGACATCTCGTTTGCAGTTGAGTCTTTTAGATTCAATGTTGTGGTAGCAAGGATTATGGAGCTAGTAAATGCCGCAAGAAAA
>RFXN01000077.1 GCA_009921625.1 Candidatus Fonsibacter lacus
TGATCAGGTAAGCGCAGCTCCTGCTCCTGCAACTCGTAAGCGCCTTCCAAAGTCACGTCCTTCAAGAACTACCTCGTTCTCAGTTGGCGGGGCAGAGGGCTATATGAATGCTGGAACCTATGAAGATGGCCAGCTAGGTGAGATCTTCTTAAAACTTGGAAAGCAAGGTTCAACTCTTGCAGGTGTTATGGATGCATTCTCGATTGCAGTTTCAATTGGTCTGCAATATGGCGTGCCACTGGAGACCTATGTTTCTAAGTTCACAAACTCTCGCTTTGAGCCAGCAGGAATTACTGATGATCCAGATATTCGCATGGCCCAATCAATGATGGATTACATCTTCCGCCGCCTGGCTCTTGATTACTTGCCATATGAAGAGCGCGCAGCATTTGGTATCTATACCGCAGCAGAGCGAGCAGCAGCCCTTGAAACCGGTGAGTATGCTCAAATCGTTGAGGCAAAGCCAGAGGTTGTTGAAGAGAAGAAGGCCAGCGCGCCAGCTGCAAAGCCGGATACTGCGCTCCATCAAATCGGATCTTCAACAGAGCTACTGGAGAAAATTGCTGGCGTTAAATCAGATGCACCACTTTGTGTTACCTGTGGCTTGCTATGTCTGTGAAGGTTGCGGAAATACCTCAGGATGTAGCTAGAAAAGTAATTACAGGAGGGCTCATCTCTCTTTGATCCTTAACCCCTCGAAGAAATTTCGGGGGGTTAAATCATTTAATGCTATTTATTTAGAGTTAAAGTAAGCAACTTCTAATCATTGCAAATCAAATCAGAATAAGGTTGCCACTATGAGCGCAGAGTCGGTTAGAAAGGCGCTAGCAGCAGCAGTCGAGGCAATTGGTGGAAGCCAGAGAGCTGGCCAGATTGCAATGGCAGAGGCGGTGGCAAATGCTCTGGAAGATCGCCATCACCTCTTAGTTCAAGCAGGAACTGGGACTGGAAAGTCGCTAGCTTATTTAGTGCCAGCTCTGGTTCATGGCAAACGAGTCCTTGTTGCAACAGCAACCCTTGCGCTGCAGCGACAATTAATTGAGCGAGATCTTCCTAAGGTTCAAAAGGCTTTAGAGAAAGAATTGGGAAGAAGTATCTCCTTTGCTGTTTATAAAGGAGTTGGAAATTATCTCTGCCTGCAGAAGATGAATGCTGATGACTCTGGCGTTGATAGCCAGGTATTCGTTGAGATTTCATCCCTTGAATCAGATGCTCGCCGCCTCCGCCAGTGGGCGAGTAGAGATGGAATTTCGGGAGACCGCGATGATGCACCGGAGGTTGATAGACGAGTCTGGCTAGCTAATTCAACATCCGGAAGAGAATGTGTGGGAGCCGATGAATGTCGCTTTGGAGCGCAATGTTTTGCAGTGAAGGCTAAAACTAAAGCCCAGAGCGCAGATATCGTCGTTACTAATCACACCTTACTTGCAATTGAAATCGTTGACTCTCATCCGATATTGCCAGAGCGAGATGCAGTGATTCTAGATGAGGCTCATGAGTTTATGGATCGCACTACTCAAGCAGTAACAGAGGAGCTAACTGCAGCAAGGGCTAGTAGAGCAGCAAATATGCTACGAAAACATCTTCCAGGAAAAGCTGCTGAAGCGCTGGGCAAAGCTTGCGATGGGTTTAGTAAAGCACTTGATGAGTATGGCCAAGAGTTTCGTATTAAAAGTGGCGATGAGCGAAAACTTCAAGATCTACCCCTGCTTCTAGCTCCTTGGGTGAGAAAGATTAAAGAGGCAGCAGAGAGCGCTATTGCGCTAATTAATGCCGATTCACTAATTGTAGATCCAGATGCTTTAGCTGAGCGGGCTCGAGTAAAGGGAGCGGTCAATGAAATCAAAGTCACTGCAGCCAAGATGCTTAAGATAGGAAGTAATCAAGTGCTCTGGTTTGAGCCAACTTTTGCCACGCTATATCTTGCTCCACTAGAAGTCTCTCATCTATTGCGCGAGAACTTATTTACTAAAACTCCCGTTATTGCAACAAGTGCAACCTTGAGCGTTGGAAATAGTTTTGCTGCAATTGCTAAGAGCTTTGGTATTGATCCACTAGAGGCTAGCCAAGATGAAAGCAGCGATAGTGCGGGCGATATTGATCCAGAGAATTTAGTATCACTCGATGTTGGTTCACCTTTTGATTTTGCCAGCCAAGGAGCGCTCTATCTTCCAAGAGATCTTCCAGAGCCAACAAGAGATGGGCCAAGCGCGCAGGCTCTGGTTGAACTAGGTGAGTTAATTGATGCTGCCGGGGGAAGAACTCTTGCGCTATTTTCATCATGGCGCGGCGTTGAGATGGCTGATGAACATCTAAGGCGAGTTTTAGCAGAGCTTCCAATAAAGATTATTACTCAAAGACGGGGCGATAGCGTTGGAGTCTTAGTTGAAAAATTTGCAAGTGATCCCACTTCAATTTTGCTTGGAACAATGAGCCTTTGGCAGGGAGTTGATGTGCCGGGGCCATCTTGTATTTTGGTGGCAATTGATCGAATACCTTTTCCAAGACCAGATGATCCAGTGATGTCGGCAAGGGCTGCCCAGGTAGATGCATCTGGCGGCTCTGGTTTTATGCAAGTCTCACTTCCAAGGGCTGCCCTACTTCTTGCGCAGGGAACAGGAAGGCTAATTCGATCCATTGATGATCGCGGGGTAGTGGCAATTCTTGATTCAAGAATTGTTAATAAACGTTATGGATCCGTGCTTCTAAACTCTATGCCGCCGCTATGGAGAAGCAGCGATGGGGCTGTTATCAAAGAATCTCTCAAGAGACTTTCTAGCCAATACAACTCCACAGGGCAGTGATCTCCCCAAAGTTTTAGTTTTCCAATTTACATATTGGATCAAGAAGGCATCATCTGCTGGATGCGGATCACTCTTGTTGCAATGTTAATTATCTTTTCATCTGTGAATGCTGCCTATGGAGCTTGTGAAGGTGAAACATGTATTGATGTGAAAGCTAATCAAGAAAGCAATGAAGTTGTAATCACAGTTAAGAAGGGTAAGGCGGGCAGTCAGGTATCAACCACGCCAAAGCCAAGACCAACCTCAACTACAAAGCGGACTTGGATTCCCTGGCTTCCAAAGCCACCTGCTGCAAGTAAGCCAGTTGCGCTAGGTCCAAAGCCATCACCAAAACCAAGAGTGAAGAAAATCTCCGGCTCTCAAATTAGCGATCAAGTTAAGAGTTTGATTCCAAGGGGAGCGATAATCACACAACCGCTAGATAACATCTTGGTAAATCAGAGCGTTAACTTCTTAACCAATACTCCCATGCACTTCACAACCGTCCTTGTAGTTCTTGGCACGCCTATAACGATTCACTTAATTCCGGAGTTTTTATGGGAGTTTGGAGATGGCAATAGCCAGAGCACCAGGCTTGCCGGAGCCCCATACCCATTGATGCTTATTGAAAATACCTACCAGAGCTCAGGCCAGAAGAGAGTTGAGTTAACAACGACTTGGAGCGGTTTCTGGCGAGCGGGGTCTATCGGTGCGCCAATTGATGGAGCAATTGTGCAGAGGGTCAGCCGGCAAATAGATGTTAGGCCAGCCAGAGGTATCTACAGGGGTTAGTTATAAACATTTCTGCACCTTTAAAAAAACTTCAATTTCTCTATCCCAAGATGCTTTGCCCATGACGACACTTACGACACCTAAAGACCTTCTTGCCGCCGTTCCGTTTCTAATTGGGTTTAATCCAGAGAATTCAATAGTTCTTTTGAGCCTTAAAAATGATGCAATAGCTATGGCAATTCGCATCGATTTTCCCGATCAAATCGGTGCAGATGAACTCAAACTTCTAACCTCCCATTTATCTAGAGATAGCGCTGAATCTATTATCGCAATCTTTTATTGCCTAGAAATTGGGCAGAGTCAAAATGAAATCATTTCAGAAATTCTCGCTGCTATAACTGATTACGGGCTTAGTCTTCGAGAAGTTATAACAGTTGAGAGGGATCGATATCGCTCATTAATTTGTGAAGATTTGATCTGTTGCCCAAGTCAGGGGAACCCACTTCCAGAACTAATTGATTCACGAATAGCTGCAGAGCAAGTTGCACAAGGCAGACCAATTCCCTTCGCAACTCTTGAACTCCTAATTGATTCAATTTCGCAACTTGATAGCGATGATGAATTAATTGAGTTAATTCGCAGCATTGAGCTTATTGATTATGAGAAAGATCCAATATCTTTTCAAAGACAAGGCGCTAGCGCAGTTAACCAATTTATGGATGAGTTTAAATCTCATGGTCTAGTCAAAGACAAGGCTTTAATTGCACTGCTTTTAGTTCGCCTCGCAGACTTGCAGGTTAGAGATTACGCACTTGGAAGTGTTAGCGCTGAGAGCCTTGATCTTTACTTCACTGCCTGGAGATGGTTGCTTCGAATTGCCCCAGAGGGCCATATCGCCCCAGTTGCTAATTTGTTTGCAGCAGTGGCTTATGAGCGAGGCGATGGAGCTCTTGCGCAGAGAGCGCTAGATAGGGCAGATAGAGATGATCCAAGTTATGCAATGAGTAAATTACTGAGACAAGTCTTTAACTCCGGTTGGGCCCCTAACTCATTTGCCCAAATGAGAAGTGAGCTACACCCCAAAATATGTAGTGAGCTTTTCTCG
>RFXN01000078.1 GCA_009921625.1 Candidatus Fonsibacter lacus
TGGTTTGTTCTCCATGAGTTGCTCAATCTAAAGAATGTAAAGAATTACGATGGATCATGGACTGAGTACGGTTCACTCGTCGGCGCACCAATTGAAGTTGGTGCATGAGAACTTGCGGTGCAACTCCCGGCGGGCCTGATCTCGCCGGAGTTGATCTTGCTAAACAAGCAGTGATTCAAGGAGTAGTCCTCCTTGACGGTAAGAGCGACTCCGTTCCCAATGGTCGTCCAGCCACGACTGGGTATGTGCGGTTACTCGATAACGATGGTGAATTTGTTGCTGAAGTTCCGCTTAATGAGCATGGTCAATTTCGGTTTTTTGCTGCGCCTGGAAAGTGGACTGTCCGCGCACTCGTACCTGGGGCGCAAGCTCAGGTAACAGCAAGCGCCGCATATGGCCAAGCGGTAGAACTGACTATTTCACTCTAGTCTTATCCCATGAGAGATGAGCTACGTGAACGGGGCCTTAGGTTAACTCCGCAACGCGAATTAGTTTTGACTGCGGTGCGAGCTCTAGGCCATGCAACTCCGGAAGATATTGCTGAGCACATTCATCAAACTCATCCGAGCATTAATCTTTCAACTGTCTATCGAAATCTTGAAACGTTAGAGAACGTTGGGTTGGTTTTACATACCCATTTAGGACATGGTGGCGCTACCTATCACGCCGCTGAAGAGGTAAATCATCTCCATTTAGTCTGTGGCAAGTGTGGAAGCGTGGGTGAGGCGCCAATTGAAACTGCAGCGACATTCGTTAATGCGCTCGCCGATGATTACGGATTTAAAACGGATGTCACCCATTTTGCGGTGTATGGGAAATGCACCAAATGTTCTGATGAGTCATGAGCGCTGTATTTGTTGACGCTGGCCCCGATCTCGGTGCGGTTTGGCATTTTGGCGAACCAGTAAAAGAGCAACGCGCACTTGAAGCGGGAAAAGCATTTGTTAATTTAGGTCATCTCCCAGTGCTGGCAATCACTGGCGTAGATCGATTGAGCTGGATTCATTCACTATCCACTCAAGATGTAGAGAAACTCGCGCCTGGCGAATGGAAAAGTGGTTACATTCTTGATCCGCAAGGGCATTTAGAGTTTCCATTATTGATGGTTGATGATGGTGAAAGACTTTTTCTTTTCACAGAGATTTCAACACATCAAGGGCTTCTTAAATTTCTCAATGCAATGCGCTTTACCTTGCGGGTAGAAGTGCGTGATGCGAGCGGGGAGGTAGCGCTCTTCAAAGCGCCAGGAGTAACGGATCACATTGGTGGGCCGTATGCCCTTGTTCCTCGGAGTGAAATTGAGAGTATGAAAGCTAACTTTGCGCTCACTGCAACAGAAGTTGGTACCTGGGCGCTCGATGCACACCGGGTGGCTTTAGGGCAACCTCGTTTTGGATTTGAGAGTGATGCTAAAACAATTCCCAATGAGATTGGCGTTCTCAATATTGCCGTTCATATGAATAAAGGGTGTTACCGCGGGCAAGAGACCGTTGCCAAAGTATTTAATCTCGGAAAACCGCCACGACGATTAACTTTGCTACACCTCGATGGGTCTGGGGTAGATCTTCCAGCACCTGGCACGCCAGTAACTGTTGATGGAAAAATTATTGGGTTTCTTGGCACCGTTGCCCGCCATCACGAGCTAGGTTCTATTGCACTTGCGCTCGTTAAGCGATCAATCCCACTTGATGCAACTGTTTATGCGGGAACAGTCCCAGCGACCCAAGAAGAGATTGTTGCGCCATAAGTGGCTCGGATTGTTACCTTGTATTCCAGGCACGGTTGCCATCTCTGCGAGGTAGCGGTGGAGAAAGTCACTGAGCTACAACAAGAGTTTGGCTACGAGATTGAAGAGATTTTTATTGATGGCAATAGTGAATTAACGGAAAAATATGGCGAGCAGGTACCGGTAATACATATCGATGGCATGCCTCATGATTATTTTCGAGTAGATGAAGAGCGATTCCGCAGAGCGCTCAAATAAAACGCCCAACTACTAGAGTTCGACATCTCCAATAAGAATGTCATCAGCATCCACGATGCGATACGAATATCCTTGTTCAGCGAGGAATCTCTGGCGATTCTGTGCAAAATCTTGATCGACAGTATCGCGCGCTACCAGAGTGTAAAAGCGAGCGGTACGGCCATCTGATTTCGGCCTCAAGATTCGACCTAAACGTTGCGCCTCTTCTTGCCGTGATCCAAAAGCGCCCGATACCTGAATAGCAATTGTTGCTTCAGGTAGATCGATTGAGAAATTGGCAACTTTAGAGACTACCAGCGAATGAATTTCTCCCTCGCGAAAACCTTGAAAGAGTTCTTCGCGCTCTTTTATTGGTGTATCCCCGGTGATCACAGGTATCCCTAACTCCGTAGCGAGGGTATCGAGTTGATCAAGATATTGACCAATTACAAGAATCTGTTCACCTTTATGTTTTTCAACTAATAATTTAGCGATTGAACCTTTGGTTCGCGTTGTCGCGCAGGTGCGATATTTATGTTCTGGTTCAGCAGTTGCATACGCTAGACGCTCAGCATCGGTGAGATTTACTCGCACCTCAATACATTCAGCAGGAGCGATATATCCCTGCGCTTCAATCTCTTTCCATGGCACGTCATATCGCTTCGGACCAATTAATGAGAAGACCTCACCTTCAAGTCCATCTTCGCGAACGAGCGTTGCGGTGAGGCCAAGGCGGCGACGAGATTGAATATCAGCGGTAAAACGAAATATTGGCGCAGGAAGAAGATGTACCTCGTCATAGATAATCAAGCCCCAATCATGTTGATCTACGAGATCAAGATGAGCGTAGACGCCGCCGCGTTTAGTTGTAAGTACTTGATAGGTTGCGATGGTGACTGGGCGAATCTCTTTTCGGGAGCCTGAGTATTCACCAATCTGATCTTCAGTTAATGAAGTTCTTTTCAACAATTCACTTCGCCACTGGCGAGCAGCAACAGTATTCGTCACCAAAATTAACGTCGTTGCTTGCGCGAGTGACATCGCTGCTGCACCCACCAGAGTTTTGCCGGCGCCGCAGGGGAGTACGACTACTCCACTGCCACCATGCCAGAAACCTTCCGCAGCTAGTCTTTGATAGGGACGTAATTTCCAATCTTTTTCAAATAACTCAATGGAATGAGCTTGGCCATCAACATACCCAGCCATATCTTCAGCTGGCCAACCAAGTTTCAGTAGCGATTGTTTTAATCGACCGCGCTCACTGGGAAAAATTTGAATGGTTTCACTATCAATCCGTTTGCCCAGCATCGGTTGTACTTTTTTCGCGCGAATAATCTCTTCAAGAACTGCAGAGTCAGTAGTCGTGAGAATGAGGCCATGAACTGGATGCGTCTCTAAGCGAAGTCGACCATAACGGGCCATTGTTTCCGCGATATCAATAAGAATTGCATGCGGTACGGCATAGCGGGAGTAGCGAAGAAGAACGTCAATAACGCTCTCGGCATCAAGGCCCGCTGCTCTGGCATTCCATAAACCAAGTGAGGTGAGGCGGTAGGTATGAATATGTTCTGGTGAGCGCTCTAGCTCAGCAAAAGCAGCAATCGCACGGCGACATTCATCGGATGCGCCATGATCAATTTCAAGGAGGAGGGTTTTGTCACTTTGAACAATAAGTGGACCATCAGCCATTGGGGTTATCCACTAAATCTTTGATAAATGCATGGAGAAATTCAATCTGAGATGCAACGCCTTTTGCGCTAATCCATTCACCTTCTGCATGTGCATTGCCCCCAATTGCTCCCAAGCCATCAAGAGTTGGAGCGCCAGTTGCCGCTGCAAAATTCCCATCGCTCGCGCCACCTACTGCCACACCCATTAATTCACCACGACCAAGTGTTGCGTACACTTTTTTTGCCCGCTCAAAGAGCGACTGCGTTGCATCACGTTGTAGAGGTGGGCGATTAATGCCTCCAGAAATTTCGATGCGCGCATCTGGGTGTTGTGGTTTTAATTGATGAAGTGCTTTCTCGATCCGTTCTAGTTCACTCATCACAAAAGAGCGACAATCAACGACAAGGCGAGCTAACGCTGGAACAGTATTTGTTGTCGTTCCAGAATTGAGCACCGTGGGTACCGCGGTCGTTTGATGTTCTGCATTAGCAAGTTTCTCAATTTGCACGATGATGTGGGCAATTTCTGTTGTTGCGTTAATTCCTTTTTCTGGTTCAAGTCCAGCATGCGCAGCGCGACCATGGACTTCAATGACAAAATCTGCTGTGCCTTTACGTCCAATTTTTACCGCACCATTTATCGACGCTTCGAGAACTAAAACGGCACGCGCTTTCTTTGCTGACTCCTCAATAAGAACTCTGGATGCTTTGGAGCCGACTTCTTCATCAGTAGTGCAGAGCAGCGCTACAGAACCAGCAATTCCCTGTAAGGCATAAACCGCTTGCACAAAACCTGCTTTCATATCAAAGGAGCCGGGCGCGGTAATTCGGTCGCCTTCAACCTTCCACAACGGTAGAAAAGATCCCTTTGGCCACACAGTGTCCAGATGTATGAGCAAGAGAATTTCAGCGTTCTTCGGACCCCACCAGAGAATCG
>RFXN01000079.1 GCA_009921625.1 Candidatus Fonsibacter lacus
GTCGCGGTGGAAGAGCGCGGCCTTGACCCTTGTGAACTTCGCATCAAAGATGGCGATGTCGCGGTACGTGACCTCATTGCACGTCGCGTTCCGCTCTTTGAGTTTGCCATTAAATCGAAGGTAAAGCTCTTTGATCTAACCACTGCCGAAGGGCGAGTGAGCGCGCTCAAAGAGTGCGCACCGCTAATTATGAAGATTCGCGATCGCGCCCTTCGGCCAGAGTATGTTCGCGCGCTCGCCGGATGGATTGGTATCGATATCGAGTTGGTCCGGGAAGCGGTCGGACGTAATACTCGCGAAAGTAATGGCGCTGCTCGTACTCCCGTAGCGAAAAGCTCGCCTACTTATTTATTAGAACGTGAGGTGCTCAAATCAATCTTGCAATTCTCAGAGCTCTCGCCAAACTGGAAAGAACTTACCGCGGAAGATTTCTCCGATGAAGCGCTCCAAACTATCTTTGCTACAGTCGCAAATAATCCAACAGCGCTCACTAATCTCTCGGCGCTTATTGAAAAATCAGAGCCAGAGATTGCCGCGCTCATTACCGAGCTAACCGTGGAGCCACTTCGCACGGCAGAGCCAACGGAGAGTTTTATCTCTAGTTTGATCTCCAGGGTACGTGAGGTCTCGGTCACGCGGAAGATTGCCGAACTCAAATCAACGCTCCTGCGCCTTGATCCAGAGGCGGCGGAATATGGACCCACATTTGCCGAACTCATTTCGCTCGAGGCCATCCGTCGTACCCTTCATGAAAAGGGGCTGGGAGAGTCGCTTTTTTGAGGGTAATTCCGCGATTTCTAAGATTTTTCGCCTCTGGGGTAACGCTGCGATAAAGTACGCCAGGTTCTTTCCCCGATAGCTCAATTGGCAGAGCAGCCGGCTGTTAACCGGCAGGTTCTTGGTTCGAGTCCAAGTCGGGGAGCAGTTATCAAGCGCTTGTAACTTCCCACGGGGCACAAAACTTTTTCTCAGGGACCTTTCAGGTGAAGAGGTGATGATTTATCCATGATCGAGCAGAGCAGATTCTTTACCCGTAATCGTCGAGCCCTCCTCGCCTTCGTTGCGGGAATGGCAGTTGCTAGCGGTGGCGCCTATGCCGTCACCTCAACTAGCCCAAAGATTTCTGCCTGCGTAGATAACCGAACCAAAGTTATGTATCTCAATGAGAAGTCAAAGTGTTCTCCAGGACGGACCCTAGTTTCCTGGAATATTGATGGCCCTGCCGGGCCAGCCGGTCAAGATGGCATCACCAAAGATAACTCTGGAAATCTCTCCATTAAAGATATTGCAAAGAAAGTACTGCCGGCCGTAGTTTCAATTTCAGTTACTACCTCAACTGGTGGCGATACCGGTTCTGGCTCAGTGATTCAAAGCGATAGCACCAAGAGCTACATTGTCACTAACAACCATGTCATTGATGCTGCCGTTACTGGTGGGAAAATCACAGTGGAATTTCAAGATGGCACGGAGATTGATGCGACTATCAAAGGTCGCGATATTTATCAGTAGCCATTGGTTCACCCCTGGGACTTTCAGGAACAGTAACGAGTGGAATTGTCTCCGCGCTCAACCGCCCCGTTATTGCCGGCTCTACCGATCGCGCCTCTTATATTGATGCCATTCAAACGGATGCTGCCGTCAACCCAGGTAACTCCGGTGGACCACTTGTCGATGGTCAAGGAAAAATTATTGGTGTGAATTCTGCAATTGCATCGACTGGCACTACCTCTACTGCTGGAAATATTGGGTTGGGCTTTGCTATCCCCATAAATCAAGCGATGCGCGTGGTCAATGAAATTATTGAGACCGGTAAATCAACGCGACCACTTCTTGGCGTTCAATTTGATCCAAACTACAATGGCAATGGAAAGATTTTTAGCTTAGTGAAAGATGGCGCTGCCGAAAAAGCAGGGATTCCAGTAAATAGCATCATCAAATCTATCGATGGTTTCATCATTAAGAGCGATATCGATGCTGTGGTGCGAATCCGCTCTTATCCGCCAAATAGCACCGTCTCCATCACGGTGGAGCTGCCAACTGGGGGCACGAAAACGTTTTCCGTAACCCTTGGCTCAGCGCCAGCGAATCAATAACCACTAGGCTTTCGGCATGGCCCAATTCCACTTAAAGATTTCGCTCCCGGATCGACCCGGATCTCTAGGATCGGTCGCCTCTGCAATCGGATTTGCTGGTGGAGATATCCGACAGTTCACTGTCGTGAGCAACGAGGGCGGCAGAGGTATCGATGATGTTGTGGTTGCGATTCCGGGAACCGATCCAACAGATTTACTTAATGTTTTAGGGCAAATTGGTGGCGTCGAAGTGCTCGCCATCGAATTAATAAAGTAATTCGCTAAATAAATTTATTTAACGCGCGTTCGCTATTAAAGGGCGCCGCTTTATCGTAAGAGAGTTCTAACAAGCGGTTCCACTTCGCAGTTCGCTCTGATCGATGCGTTGAGCCAACTTTTATTTGCCCAGCAGAACTTCCCGTTGCCAGGTCTACAAGCCAACTCTCTTCAGTTTCTCCTGATCTCGCCGAGAGAACAGTGTTCCAGCCGTTGCTCTTGCCCAACTTAAGAGTGGTGAGCGCAGCGAAGAGCGTTCCTGCCTGATTGGGTTTAATTAAAATTGCATTCGCTTCACTCTTTGATAGCCCTGCACGTAATCTCGTTGATTGCGTGGCATAACGATCATCGCCAAGAATTTGAATTCGTGATGCGAGCGGGCGTTGGGCGCTCCAGCCGGCTTCATCATCTTCGGCTGCGCCATCTTCCACTGAAATAATCGGATACTTATCGAGCCAGCCGCTCCACCTGGCTACAAATTCCTCGGGAGAGAGCGAGATTTCTGCGCCTTTTTGATGAACTAAATATTTTCCATTAGCAAAGAGTTGGTTCGCAGCAATATCGAGTGCGATATGCGCTTTGCCAGTGAGCCCAACATCAGAGATTGCATCGGAAACTAGTGCGACTGCCTCTTCATCGCCGCCGAGTTTGGCAGTAAGGCCACCTTCATCAGCCACAAGTGCGGTATCAAAACCAGCGGCAGCAAGGCGTTTTCGCGCCGCCTCTCTAATGAGCCAAATCCACTCCAAGCCCTCATTAAATGAGGTTGCTTTCGTTGGAATAGCGAGTATGTCTTGAATATCAATGGCCCTGCCAGCATGTGCGCCACCAGAGAAAATATTGACCATCGGCATCGGCAGCGATGGTTTACAGCCGGCATGTGCCGCCATTACTTCATACGGTGCAGAGTTGGTTCGCTTTGCGTAGGCCAACCACGTTGCAATCGAAATAGCGACCGGGATATGCCCGCCATAGCGCGATTGGGTGGGCGTTCCATCAACGCTACGTAAAACGCGATCGAGCTCCTGAAAGTCATTTCCTGCGATACCTATAAGTGAAGGGGATACCTCTTTGGAAAATCTCGTCATTGCATTGGTTACGCCTAATCCATTAAATGGCCCGCTTCCATCGCGAAGAAAGAGCGCTTCATGACTTCCAGTGCTCGCACCCGCTGGCGCAATTGCGACTGCGTGATGCGCACCAATATGTACCCGTGCCGCAACAGTTGGATTTCCGCGCGAATCTAAAACTTGCCAGAGGTCAATCCGCGAAATCTCAGTCACTGGTGCTCACTTTACAGAACGCCGAATTTCGCAAATGCTTCGCTTGGTGGCATTCCCTCTTTTACCGCTTTACGGAAGAGATTCTCACCAGAATTTTTCTCTTCAACAAATGCAATAACTTGTGGAATTAATCGATTGGGTACAACTACTACGCCATCAACATCGCCAACAATTAAATCGCCAGGATTAATTTCTACGCCATCAATTTCACCAGGAACGTTATGTGCGACAACTTCGTAACGGCTATTGATATCAATTGGCCAAGTGCCAGTACCAAAAACTTTAAAACCAAGTGCGCGCGTGCGCGCTACATCGCGAACTGGTGCATCAGTTAATGCACCTGCAGCGCCTTTAAATTTGCACGCATTGGAAAGTAACTCGCCCCAGAGCGCAGATTTATGGCGACGGCCAGAAGGTTTAATAAAGACCTCATCTTTGCCAATGGCATCAAGGGCTTTTAATAGCCCGATGTAGGGAACTTCCGGGGCGACATCCACCGGCTCAAGGCGGACGGGGAAGGCATAACCCATCATCACCCCTTCGCCAGAGATCATCGCGATGTCAGAGCCAAGGACCTGGTTTCGAAAGCCAAGGTGATCGAGGCAATCTGAGGTAAGGGCCGCGTTAAATATGGGGCGGAGAGGTTCTAGATCGGGGCGAAGTTGGGGTGTGCTCATGGCGCCTAGGGTACGGCTCTCCCAGACCCTCGAGAAGGGGTTGAGAGAATCGCCCTGTGTTTTTCGCCATAAAAATTGACAAGTTCC
>RFXN01000080.1 GCA_009921625.1 Candidatus Fonsibacter lacus
AGGCGGGAGAGCGTTGCCACCACAATTGATTCAGCATCAACGCGGAAGTGGCGTCGGAGCGCTCCTCGCGTATCAGAGAGTCCGAAACCATCGGTACCGAGTGAGCTAAATCTTTCACCTAGCCATGGTGCGATTTGATCTTGAACGCTTCGCATGAAATCACTGACTGCAACAATCGGGCCAGTTGTGCCCTCGAGTTTTGTTGCGACATATGCGCGCTGCGGCGCATCTGGATGCATCATGTTGTGGCGATCTACCGCTAAACCATCGCGGCGAAGTTCATTCCAAGAAGTTACCGACCAGATATCTGCGCTAACGTTCCAATCGCTCTTGAGTAGCTCTTGTGCTTTAAGCGCCCAATTGACCGCAACGCCTGAGGCGAGAATTTGAGCAGTATGTGAGGTAGTAATAGATGTTTTCGCTATCTTCGCCATACATTCGCTTGATGCCATCTTTGACGATGTGGCCAACTTCGTAGGCAAATGCTGGGTCATATGCAATCACCGCAGGGTTGGTTGAGGCAAGAAGATGTGAATGTCCATCTTCATGTTGCAGACCTTCACCATTGAGAGTGGTTCGGCCCGCGGTAGCGCCGAGTACAAATCCACGGACAAGTTGATCTGCTGCCGCCCAGAAGGAATCTCCCGTTCGTTGGAAACCAAACATCGAGTAGAAGATGTAAATCGGAATCATCGGTTCGTTATGTGTGGAATATGAGCTGCCAACTGCGGTGAAGGAGGCGACCGATCCTGCCTCGTTAATTCCTTCGTGAAGAATTACACCTGATGTTGACTCTTTATACGAGAGCATGAGTTCACGATCAACTGCGGTGTACATCTGGCCGTGTGGCGAGTAAATCTTCATTGTGGGAAAGAGTGAATCCATTCCAAAGGTGCGCGCTTCATCAGGGATGATGGGGACGATGCGCGAACCAATCGCTGGATCTTTAGCGAGATCTTTGAGGAGGCGAACAAATGCCATCGTTGTTGCAACTGCTTGTTGACCTGAGCCTCGCTTTGCTGATTCAAAGGCGCTCTCTGCGGGTGCGCCGAGTGGTTTGGACTTTGCGCGGCGGGTTGGAAGAAAACCACCGAGTTGGCGTCTTCGCTCCATGAGGTACTCATGCTCTTGCGAACCCTTAGGGAATGAGAGATATGGCGGTAGATAGGGATCGAGCTCTTCATCTTTTATCGGAAGTTGGAGGCGATCTCGGAATTCCTTGAGATCTTCAGCGGTCATCTTCTTCATCTGGTGCGTTGCGTTGCGACCTTCGAAGTGTGAGCCGAGCGTCCAACCTTTAATTGTTTTTGCGAGGATAACTGTTGGTTGGCCAGTGTGTGTGACTGCTGCGTTATATGCGGCGTAAAGCTTTTGATAATCGTGGCCACCACGTTTGAGATTCCAAATCTTCTCATCGCTCCAGTTGGCGACCATCGCAGCGGTGCGTGGATCTTTTCCAAAGAAGTGTTCGCGAACGAATGCGCCATCTTCCGCTTTATACGTTTGGAAATCGCCGTCAAGCGTGGTGTTCATGATGTTTACCAGGGCGCCATCGCGATCTTGGGCGAGAAGCTCATCCCATTCGCGACCCCAGACAACTTTGATGACATTCCAACCGGCGCCACCAAAGAGTGATTCCAACTCTTGAATAATTTTTCCATTGCCGCGAACAGGGCCATCAAGTCGTTGCAAGTTGCAGTTCACGACGAACGTCAAATTATCTAAACGTTCACGAGCTGCCAGTGAGATTGCGCTGATGCTCTCTGGTTCATCGATTTCACCATCACCAAGAAATGCCCAGACGCGTTGATCACTTGTATCTTTAATGCCTCGGTTATTTAAGTAACGATTAAAGCGCGCTTGGTAAATTGCATTGAGTGGTCCAAGTCCCATTGACACTGTTGGAAATTGCCAGAACTCCGGCATTAAACGTGGGTGCGGATAAGAGGAGAGTCCGCCACCGGCATGGGAGAGCTCCTGACGGAAACCATCCATCTGGTCTTCGGTAAGTCGTCCTTCAACGAATGCGCGACCGTAAACCCCAGGACTTGCATGTCCTTGAAAAAAGATTTGATCTCCGCCACCGGAATGTTCTTGGCCGCGGAAGAAATGATTAAAACCAACTTCGTAGAGTGAAGCGGAGGATGCGTATGTTGAGATATGTCCGCCAACTCCAACTCCTGGGCGTTGTGCGCGATGGACAGTGATAGCGGCATTCCATCGGATATATGCACGGATTCTTCGCTCTAAAAATTCATCACCAGGAAACTCTGGTTCACGATCTGGTGGGATGGTATTGATGTAATCGGTGGTGCGAAGTGAGGCAACGCCAACGCCATTTTCTCTGGCGCGTTGCAACATACTTAATAAGAGGTAGCGGACTCGCTCTGGCCCATCACTTTTGAGCGCAGCATCGAGTGATTGGTGCCATTCATTAGTCTCTTCAGGGTCGCTATCCACCAGTTGATCAATCAACTGGATGTCGGTGTCTTTGGGGAGTTCCCGCGACATATCACTCCTCATCTCACCTAGAAAACGAGCATTCCCTGCGCTGTCTAATCTTCCCCCCTTTCCCCCTTGTCGGCATAATCGAGGGAGCGGCGCGCACGGCGCCTTGAGGAACTCTCAGAAGGGGAGTGAGTGAGCAGCATAGGAATGGCTGCCCGGTTAGGAATAAAGCCGGGAGATTTGATTCTGGAGAGCGGTTGGCGCGATGGCGCTGATGAGGCTCTACGGAAAGAGATTTTTTCCGCCGCTGGCAATGAACCGGTAGGCGATGGTGCGCAAGAGGTCGTTGATTTGGTTCTCTTGTGGTGGCGCGAAGATGATGGCGATTTGGTGGACGCCCTCGTTGATTCAATGACATTTCTCGATGCCCATGGGGTTATCTGGTTATTTACGCCGAAGATGGGGCGCGCAGGCCATGTTGAGCCGAGCGATATTCAAGAGAGCGCACAGACCGCAGGTTTAGCACAGACATCTACTTTTGCCGTAGGCGCTGATTGGAGCGCTACGAAATTAAATGCTCCAAAAGGCGGACGGCGTTAAATACCGCCATAATTGCGATGGGTTTTTGAGAGTAGTCATTTCAACGAGAGAGAGCGAGTGAAATCATGTCAGCACCTGCAGTAGGAACAATGGCTCCAGAATTTGAACTTACTAATCAGCATGGCGAGAAAGTTTCACTTGCCTCATTCCGTGGCAAAAAGAACGTTGTTGTTATTTTTTATCCTTTTGCCTTCTCGGGAATTTGCACTGGTGAACTCTGCTCACTTCGCGATGATCTTGCTGCGTTTCACAATGAAAACGTTGAACTTCTTGCGATTTCATGCGATCCAATGTTTAGCTTGAAAGCATTTGCAGAGCACGAGGGATACAAGTTCTCACTACTTGCAGATTTCTGGCCACATGGTGATGTTGCAAAGGCATATGGCGTATTCCTTGCTGAGCGCGGCATGGCATCACGCGGCACCTTTATTATTGATAAATCCGGCAAGATCGCGTGGAGCGTTCTTAATGGACCTGGAGAAGCTCGCGATGTCGCCGCGTATAAGGCAGCCCTAGCAAGCCTCTAGTTTTTAGTTGCATTTCCAACTAGTTTTTATGGGTTAGACTCTCGCCTATTGGGTGGTTAGCTCAGCGGTAGAGCGCCTCGCTTACACCGAGGATGTCGGGGGTTCGAAACCCTCACCGCCCACCAGATAGAAACTCAGCAATACTTTTTTCAAAGATAAGTTCTAAGCCATCTTCCGAATCCATCTGTTCCCCAACTTTTGTAAAACCTAATCTATTAATAATGTGCATAGATGGAGCATTAGTCGGAGAGACTGTGTATCTAAGAATTTTTACTTCAGGATTTTTACTAATCCAATCCCACATGCCAAACAAAAGCTCTTTACCAAATCCTTTATTTTGCATCTCTGGCACTATTCCAAAACCCACTTCAATCATTCCGTTTTGATCAGGAAAATCATGAAAGCCTGCAGATCCAATTACCTGCTTACTTTCTTTTTCAACTGCCAAAATAATTCCGAGCTCTGCAAAATCTGGATCTTTTTTAACCCTTGGAATTCGAAAGGAAAGAGGAGAAGGACCCTCAATTAAGTGCTTGTATGGATTAGTAAAACCATTCCATTTTGGCTCATTCCCATTTTCAAAGGTGGCGTAATCATCAACGCTTAAGGAATGTCCATCAAGCCTTGTGGTTGAGAATTGAAGCATCGACAAAGCATACTAGAATTCCCCTGCAAGATAATTACATAGTAATTTAAAAGATTTAGGGTGTGCTTCGCATGCAAGCCTCCGTAGCGCAACAAAATCAAATCCTGCAACTACAAATAATTGATAGTGAAATTATGCGGGC
>RFXN01000009.1 GCA_009921625.1 Candidatus Fonsibacter lacus
CATGTGGTTCGATCAGCGCGACAAGTGTCCGGAAGCGGAGGAACGCAACGATGAGTAACAATTACGAAATTTCCAACCGTTACGTGCTCCCTGTAATCGAGGAAAAAACCTCTTATGGGTTCAAGCGAATGGATCCATACACCAAACTTTTCGAAGAGCGCATAATCTTTTTGGGTACACCTATCGATGACACAGTTGCCAACGATGTAATGGCGCAGTTGCTCACGCTCGAATCGATGGATCCAGATCGCGACATCATGCTCTACATCAATTCGCCAGGCGGTTCATTTACCGCGCTCACCGCGATTTACGACACGATGCAATTTGTCCGCCCAGACATTATGACAATCTGTCTTGGCCAAGCAGCATCCGCTGCTGCGATTATTCTTACTGGTGGCACTAAGGGCAAGCGCTATGCGCTCGAGAATTCGCGAATTCTTTTGCACCAACCTTCGAGTGAAGGTGGCGGCCAAGGTTCTGACATTGAGATTCAGGCAAAGGAGATTATGCGAATGCGCGATCTTCTAGTTGACATGCTCGCAAAGCATTCCAATCGAAGCCCTGAACAAATCACAAAAGATATTGACCGCGACAAAATTCTCACCGCACAAGAGGCGGTCGAATGGGGACTTATTGACCAGGTACTCTCTACTCGAAAGGCCAATAGCGCTAAATAAAGCGCGAGAGTCCTCTAATAGCGAACAGAAAATATCGGTTAAACCCGGCGCAGGTCGGGTTTTTTCCGTACCCTTTACTGAAGGATTGAAGCGGGACTTTTTCTGGATATGAACTCGAGAGGAGCAGACCATGCCACGCATCGGTGAGAGTAGTGAGCTACTTAAGTGCTCCTTCTGTGGAAAATCGCAGAAACAAGTGAAGAAGTTAATCGCAGGCCCTGGCGTTTATATTTGCGATGAGTGCATTGAGCTCTGTAATGAAATCATCGTTGAAGAACTCTCGACTGCCACTGCAGTTTCACTTCAAGAATTACCGAAGCCCCACGAGATCTTTGAATTTCTTAATCAATATGTAATAGGCCAAGAACGCGCCAAGAAATCCCTCTCAGTTGCTGTGTACAACCACTACAAGCGAATTCAAGGTGGCGATAGCGCTCGCGACCGAGATGGCGCCGTTGAATTAACGAAGAGCAATATCCTGCTCCTTGGCCCCACTGGTTGTGGCAAAACTCTTCTCGCTCAAACTCTTGCCCGCATGCTCAACGTGCCATTTGCCATAGCAGACGCTACGGCACTTACCGAAGCGGGTTATGTCGGTGAAGACGTTGAGAACATCCTTCTAAAATTAATACAAGCGGCAGATTTTGATGTGAAGCGAGCAGAACGCGGAATTATTTATATCGATGAAATTGATAAAGTCGCACGAAAAAGCGAGAACCCATCAATCACTCGCGATGTTTCTGGTGAAGGCGTGCAGCAAGCGCTATTGAAAATTATTGAGGGCACTACCGCATCAGTGCCGCCACAAGGTGGACGTAAGCACCCTCATCAAGAGTTTATTCAAATTGATACAACAAATGTTCTCTTCATTGTGGGTGGTGCATTTGCCGGTCTAGATAAAATTATTGAGACCCGGATGGGCGGGAAAGGGTTGGGCTTTAACGCAACTCTTCAGAGCGCTGCCGAGCGAAATGCCAGTGATGTTTTTAGCAATGTATTACCTGAAGACCTCTTAAAGTTTGGCATGATTCCGGAATTCATTGGTCGTCTCCCAGTTATCACAAGCGTTGACGCACTCGATCATGATGCGCTTATGCAAATTCTCACCGAGCCAAAAAATGCGCTCACTCGTCAATATCAAAAGCTCTTTGAACTTGATGGCGTAGAACTCGAATTCACTCCTGAGGCTCTGACTGCCGTTGCTGAGCAGGCAATCAAGCGGGGGACTGGTGCGCGCGGGTTGCGCGCCATCATGGAAGAGGTTTTGCTCACCATGATGTTTGATACCCCAAGCCGAAAAGATATTGCCCGCGTCATTATTACCGCCGAATCGGTCACCGAGCAGGCTCCGCCAACCCTCGTCCTTCGTTCCGAAGGCGATGAAGAGAAGAGCGCATAAATAGCGCCTAAGATTGCGCCTTATGGCAGCTGATCGCGAATTACCCACTCATTTTTCACCTGCCGAACTAGAGGCGCCGCTCTATCAAAGTTGGCTTGATCGCGAGTACTTCTTCGCAGATGCAACCTCTTCCAAGCCTCCGTTTTGTATCGTCATTCCTCCGCCAAACGTGACCGGAAGTTTGCATATTGGCCACGCCCTCGATCACACCTTGCAAGATACGTTAACAAGACGGCGTCGTATGCAAGGTTATGAAGCGCTCTGGCTTCCTGGCATGGATCACGCCGGTATTGCAACGCAAAATGTTGTTGAAAAACAGTTAGCGCAACAGCAACCACCACATTCTCGACATGATTTAGGTCGCGAAGAGTTTGTCAAGAAAGTTTGGGAGTGGAAGGTTGAATCGGGCGGCGCAATTCTTGGGCAGATGAAGCGGCTCGGCGATAGCGTTGACTGGAGTCGCGAGCGATTTACGATGGACGAGGGTCTCTCTCGGGCAGTTCTAACAATCTTTAAACGACTTTATGAAAAAGAACTAATTTACCGCGCCGAACGAATTATCAATTGGTGCCCGCGTTGCCTTACGGCGCTCAGTGATATTGAAGTGGAACATAGCGATGATGCTGGCGAATTTGTTCAAGTTCGCTATGGCGATGATCAACTAAACATCACAGTTGCAACTACCCGGCCAGAAACTATGTTAGGCGATGGTGCAGTTGCAGTTCATCCTGATGATGATCGCTACAAACATATGATTGGGAAAGAGGTCTTGCTTCCTCTAGTAGACCGAATGATTCCCATCATTGCCGATGAATTAGTTGAACCTGAATTTGGAACCGGTGCAGTCAAAGTAACTGCAGCGCATGATCCCAATGATTTTGAAATGGGTCGTCGTCATAACGTTCCGATGATTGTGATCATGAATGAACATGGCATCATGGAGGGAACTGGCACCGAGTTCGACGGGATGGATCGTTTTGTGGCTCGCAAAGCCGTTGTTGAGCGATTGCGAGAAATGGGTCGAGTTGTCTCTGAGAAACGCCCTTATATTCATGCTGTTGGCCATTGCTCTCGCTGCGACACCACTGTTGAACCACGACTTTCTATGCAGTGGTTTGTCAAAGTTGCCCCACTTGCTAAAGCTGCAGGCGATGCAGTCCGTAATGGCTTGGTAAAAATTGAACCTGCCGAATTGGCTCCGCGCTATTTCGAATGGGTCGACAACATGCACGACTGGTGTATCTCACGCCAACTTTGGTGGGGGCATCGCATTCCCGTTTGGTATGGCCCTAATGGAGAAGTGAAAGTTGTAGGTCCAGACGAGAGCGCACCGTCGGAAGCAGGATGGGAACAAGATCCTGACGTTCTTGATACCTGGTTCTCCTCGGCGCTCTGGCCGTTCTCCACTCTTGGTTGGCCTGATAAGAGCGAAGATCTCGCTAAGTTCTATCCGACGAGTGTTTTGGTAACTGGTTACGACATTCTCTTCTTCTGGGTCGCGCGAATGATGATTTTTGGATTATTTGCCATGGATGGGAAACCACCATTTCACACCATTGCGCTACATGGTTTGGTGCGCGACAAATTTGGTAAGAAGATGAGTAAATCTCGTGGAAACACCATCGATCCACTGGAGTTCATGGATAAGTACGGTGCGGATGCGCTTCGCTTTTCACTCGCGCGCGGCGCCAATCCTGGAACTGATCAAGCGCTAGCCGAAGAGTGGGTGGCAGGTTCGCGAAATTTTGCGACCAAACTTTGGAACGCGTCCCGCTTTGCGCTGCTTAATGGCGCAACAAGTTCGCGTCCGCTTCCTGATAAGAGCGCGCTTACCGCAATTGATAATTGGATTCTCTCCAGACTTCATCAAACTATTAAAGAAGCTGATCAAAACTTGGAGGCTTTTGAGTTTGCCAAGGCATGCGATGCTATTTACCACTTTGCTTGGGATGATTTCTGTGATTGGTATCTCGAGTTAGCAAAATCATCATTTGCGCAAGGACAAGCGAGCGTGCAAGCGGAGAACGCGCAGGCGGTAATTGGTCATGTGCTAGACAACCTGCTTCGCATCCTCCATCCAGTTATGCCTTTCATTACTGAGTCCTTATGGACCCGACTCACAGGTGGCGAAAGTTTGGTAATTGCATCGTGGCCGGAAGCAGATCAGGCTCGAATTAACGAAGAAACAAATGCTGCCATGGAAGAGGTGAAGAACTTAATTACTGAAGTCCGCAGATTTAGAAATGATCAGGGGGTTAAGACATCAGCGCCAATTCCAGGTCGTTTTGTAGGAATTGAAAAGAGCGCATTAGCGCCTTATGAAAGAGCGATTCGTTCAGTTCTTCGCGTTGTTGAACCAGAGCATTCCTTCACCGCTTCGGGATCCATTGTCGTTGGAACGATACAGTGCGAATTTGATCTCTCAGGCACTGTCGATGTTGCTGCCGAACGAGCACGACTTGAAAAAGATTTAGCTACTGCAGAGAAAGATCGTGAGACGGCGCGGGTGAAATTAGATAACGCAGACTTTATGGCGAAAGCACCAGAGAAGGTTGTCGCCACAATCAAAGCACGACTTGAGGAAACCGCCGCCGATATTGCACGAATCACTGAACAGCTCAACAAGTTACCTAGCTGATCTATATGTCAGAAAATACCGATGGGCGCCTAGAAGAGTTAGAAGAAACAGTTGAGGAATTAAATGCCCGTTGGCCTGAGAATAAAATTGAGCCATCGCTCGATCGAATTAAGTTGCTCCTCGATTACCTAGGCAATCCACAGGATACCTTTCGATCGATCCACATTGCCGGCACCAACGGGAAAACCTCTACTTCGCGAATGATCGATTCGCTATTTCGTTCCTTCGGAATCCGCACCGGTCGTTACACAAGTCCTCATTTGGAAGATATTCGCGAACGCATCTCCATCAATGGGGAGCCCATTGCGCCCGAATTTTTCATGTATACCTATCAAGATATCAAGCCATATATTGAGTTAGTTGATGAAAAATCTGAGCACCCGCTCTCGTATTTTGAAGTGTTAACAGCGATGGCATATGCAGCTTTTGCTGATTCACCCGTCGATGTGGGCGTCATTGAGTGCGGGATGGGAGGCGAATGGGATGCCACCAATGTCATCGATTCTGATGTTTCGGTAATGACTCCTATTGGGTTAGATCACCAGGAGTACCTTGGAACCACTATTGCCGAGATCGCCCAAACTAAAGCGGGAATATTTAGAAACGGTAAACCTTCGGTCCTTGGACACCAGACTCGAGAGGCGGCAGAAGTGTTAATTCGCGAGAGCGCTAAGTCCGAATCTATTCCTCTTCGTGAAGGCCTAGATTTTGCGCTACTCCGTCGCGATGTCGCTGTGGGTGGACAATTACTCACTATTGAAGGACTTGGCGGAACCTATGAAGATATTTTTCTGCCTCTCTATGGTCGCCATCAGGCCCGCAAGCCACTTCGCCCGGTCGCCTAGAAGTGATGCGTCGAAATCCAACTGTAATCATTGATGCAGCGCATAATCATCATGGCGTGGTCGCTCTTCGAGAGGCGCTCAGTGAAGAATTTGCTTTTGATAAAGTGATTGCGATTGTCGCAATACTTGGTGACAAAGATGTAATAAGTTTTCTGACTGAGCTTTCCAATATTGTTGATGAAATTATTGTGACCGAAAATAATTCTCCACGAGCCATGCCAACTGAGGAGTTATTCACATTAGCTATCGATATATTTGAAGAAGATCAAGTCACTTCTGCGGGATCAATTTCGCGAGCGCTAGAACTTGCCATAGATAAAGCAAGTCACCCAACTCAGTCCATTGGTATTCTCATAACTGGTTCTGTAATCACCGTTGGACATGCGCGAGCGCTACTAAAGCGAGGGGGTCAATCGTGAGAATGCTGGGTTCTAGCGTTCTAGTGATGGAAGCGTTCACGATGGGCTTTGCACTCTTGATTGCCATGAATTCATCGGACCCCTGGGAGTTAATCCTCGGTGGAGTATTGGCAATTTTTTTGCTGCTCACCCCAGGTCTGCTCAGAGGTAAATCTGGTTGGGTAATTGGTTCGCTCCTGCAGATCCCGCTCGTCGGCTATGGAACGGTTGTTACCTCGATGTATGTGCTAGGCGGGATATTTGCGCTCCTCTGGATCGCGGCAATTATTGTCGGGCGGGCCGGTGAGGCTGCCCGAGCTCGTCTGACCCGTCAATGAGCCATTAGGCTGTACCCATGTCATCCATCGAACGAACGCTCGTACTTATCAAGCCTGATGGAGTTCGTCGACATCTAATAGGTGAGGTAATTGCTCGCATTGAGCGTAAGGGATATTCCATCTCAAATGTTCGTCTACTCCAGGCAGATCGCGCTCTTCTGGAAAAACACTATTCCGAGCACGTTGGTAAACCTTTTTATGAACCACTTTTAGAGTTCATGCTCTCCGGCCCAATTGTTGCGCTCATCGCTGAGGGCAATCGAGTGATTGAAGGATTCCGTTCGCTCGCTGGAGCAACTGATCCAACTGTTGCAGCACCTGGAACTATTCGAGGCGACTTGGGCAGAGATCAAGGAACAAAAGTTGTTCAAAACATTGTGCACGGATCTGACTCCGTTGAATCAGCGCAACGCGAAATTTCACTTTTCTTCGGAGGTAAGTAATGGCGAAAACAATGTCATTTATTGGTCGCGACATGGCAATCGATTTAGGTACGGCCAACACGTTGGTTTATGTTCGCGGTCGAGGCATTGTTCTCAATGAGCCAAGCGTTGTGGCAATAAATCAAGATACTGGTGGAATTCTTGCAGTCGGCCTTGAAGCGAAAAAGATGATTGGTCGTACTCCAGGAAACATTGTTGCAATCAGGCCACTTAAAGATGGCGTCATTTCTGACTTTGATACGACTGAACGAATGCTCCGTTACTTCATTCAAAAGGTGCATAAGCGTCGCCATTTCGCAAAGCCTCGCCTGGTTGTCTGCGTACCATCGGGCATTACTGGGGTAGAGCAGCGCGCCGTTAAAGATGCTGGTTATGCAGCTGGTGCGCGAAAGGTGTACATCATCGAAGAGCCGATGGCTGCTGCGATTGGTGCCGGCCTACCTATTCATGAGCCGATGGGAAACATGGTCGTTGACATCGGTGGCGGCACTACCGAAATTGCTGTTATTTCCCTTGGTGGAATCGTGACCGTGCAATCTATTCGTGTTGGTGGCGACGAGCTCGATCAGGCGATTATTACCTGGATTAAGCGCGAGTATTCGCTCCTTTTAGGTGAGCGAACTGCGGAAGAAATAAAGATGGCAATTGGTTCTGCTTTTCCCTCTGCTGGCGAGCCAGATGCTGAAATTCGCGGCCGCGATTTAGTCACTGGTTTACCGAAAACAATTTTGGTTACTGCAGAAGAGATTCGCAAAGCAATCGATGAACCGGTCTCGCGAATTGTTGAAGCGGTTAAGTCGACACTTGATAGTTGTCCACCAGAACTATCCGGCGACATTATGGATCGCGGCATTGTTCTTACTGGAGGCGGTGCGCTGCTCCATAGTTTAGATGAGCGCTTACGACATGAGACTGGAATTGCGGTACATATCGCCGAAAATCCATTGAATGCGGTTGTAATGGGAACTGGTCGATGCATCGAAGAGTTTGAAGCTCTTGAGAAAGTTCTCATCTCCGAGCCTCGCAGGTAACAGCCATATAGCTTGTTCAGGCTGAGAGTGGGGTGAAGAGTTGGCAACACCAGATAAGTCTCGCTCGCGCTTTTTTCTCATTGCGCTTCTGGTAACTGCTCTCATTATCGTCACTTTGGATTTGCGTGGAAGTGTTCCGGGGCAAACTTTTCGCCAAGTGACGCACACTGTGTTATCACCGATTCAATCTGTTTTCCGGCTCTTCTTTAATCCAGTAAGCAATTTTATTTCGGAGGCTTCAAACCTTGGTCAGACTTCGGAGAAAATATCCGAGTTAGAGAAGAAAAATGCAGAGCTTGAGGAACGGCTAAGTAGATTCTCTGTTATTCAACGGGAAGTTGAACAGCTCAAAGAGGTTCTTGATTTAGCTGGCGCCGGAAGATACAAAATCGTCCCGGCACGTGTCATCGCTGCTGGCTCGGCTGCCGGATTTTCCAGAACTGTGGAGTTGGATGTAGGAGTTCGTGACGGAATAAAAACAGAAATGACTGTCATTGCAGGAGCTGGTTTGGTGGGGCGTGTTATTTCCGTAGCTAGCGATACCTGCATTGCTCTTCTGCTTGATGATGAAACCTTTAAAGCAGGAATCCGAATGGAAGGTAGTGGAATTCTTGGAGTTGTAACTGGTACGGGAAATGACGAACTCTCGCTGACACTCTTTGACTCTGCATCAACGCTTAAAGTAGGAGATCGGTTAGTCGCACGTGGCAGTAGCAATAGTCGTCCATTTGTCCCAGGCGTACCCGTTGGAACAGTAGTTTCAGTTGATCAAAATTCAGGCACATTGACAAAGAGCGCTCTAGTAAAACCATTTGTTCGACCTAATGGATTGGAAGTAGTAGCGGTGGTTACTGGCAGAGTCCGCATTAATCCGCGAGATGCGCTTCTGCCACCAGCGCCTCGCCCGACACCCACTCCCACCGTGACAGTTTATATAACGCCATCGCCAGAACCTTCTGCTAGCGCAAGCAAAAAGTCGAGTTAGCCGTGCGAAAGACTTTATTTTTCTTGCCGATAGCAGTCATTACTCTCGCGTTGCAGAACGCGGTGATTTCAAGAATATCTTTCCCTTTTGCTGACCCATCAATTTTTCTTGTTGTGGTTCTGGCATGGGCCTTTCTTGAAGACCCCGAATTTGCTGCGCTACAAGGTTTTCTCTCCGGGTTACTCCTTGACTTAAATCCACTGTCAGTAGGATTGATTGGGCACTGGGCCTTCGTACTTGCCGCCATTTGTTACGGCACTTCCGAATTAGGAGTGCAATTGCGATCAAGTAGGAGGGCGCCGCTCACGCTTACAGTCACTGTCACCGGGGCGCTTCTGGTAACGCTCATCTTTTTTGCAATAACTAGTTGGGTGATTAGCGCCGAACAAGGGCTCACTTTCGCACGAACTGCCCCTGGAGTTCTGCTCTGGTCGGCAGTTTTCACCCCGTTGCTCTCTCCATTTATTATTCGGGTGGCGCTCTTTGCTCAAGGGTCGCAAGGCGCTCGCGGAATAGGTGCTCTTAATGGGTGAGCGCTCCCGCTATGCGACCTTATTTATTCAAATACTCCTATTTTCACTATTGGCCGCTCTCTTTGGGCGACTTTTTTATTTACAAGTTGCTGCAACTGAAAAATATCAAGATGCAGCGTTAGAGATTCAAAGTCGAAATGTAGTGACACCTGCAACACGCGGCATGATCCTAGATAGTAGAGGAATACCGCTGGCCCTCAATCGAGTTGGACTAGTAATTTCTGTTGACCGTTCTATCTTAGATAAGGAAAAAGATCGCGGCGTTGCTTCGTTGCAGGCAACAGCGAAAGCCTTAAAGATGCCTTATGAAAAGGTATTTGGAAAGACTCGATTATGTGGAGAGAAAGTCGACCCTGCGCTGACTGGGGGAGCGCGGTGCTGGAATGGTTCGAGATACCAACCCATTCCAATCTCCGTTGATGCTAGTGAAGAGGTCGCGCTATCTATCGTGGAGCATGCTGAACGTTATCCGGGAGTTTTAGCTTCACCTCAAGGCTTTCGTTTCTATCCAGGCGCCGAGGGAGTAAACGCCGCCCATTTGTTGGGATATGTAGGTCCAATTAGCGAGCGTGAATTAGCGAGTAATACTTCCCGGAAGTTCTATCTCAACGAGTACGTTGGCAAAGCTGGATTGGAAAAATCTTATGATTACATTCTCCGCGGCGAGCCTGGCGTTAAAACATTTGTTGTCGACAGAAAAGAATCTGCGACGAGCGTTCTAAAGGAGAGTAAAGCCGTTCCAGGAAATCATTTAGTTACGAGTATCGACGCCAAGCTGCAAGCTGTTGTTGAACGAGAATTATTAGCAGCCATTTATCGCGCTAGGTCAGGCTCAGTAGATAAAAAAGGGGTGCGTAAGGCCGATTCGGGAGCAGTGGTGGTACTCGATGTAAAAACTGGAAGAGTGCTTGCGATGGCTTCCTATCCAACATATGACCCAAACATTTGGGAGCAGGGAATTACCGAGCAACAAGCGCACGATCTTTATAGTGCAAAAACTGGGGTGCCAGCGCTCTCGCGCGCACTCCAAGGAACCTTTGCCCCTGCATCAACCTTTAAAGTGATCTCCGTCGCGGCTGCAGCAAAAGCCGGATACGATTTAAATGGAACCTATGACTGTCCTGCAGAATTTCAAGTAGGTAATCGAGTCTTTAGAAATTATGAGAGCAAAGGAGTTGGAAAAGTTTCACTGGAGCAGGGAATTGCTATTTCATGTGACACTCTCTGGTATCAGATTGCCTATCAAGAGTGGTTGCGCGACGGCGGGCTAAGACCAAATGAGAAGCTCAAGGATTATTTCTATAAAGCGGCAGCAGGATTTAATGTAGGCAGGCGCACAGGAATAGATCTGCCATCAGAATCAGCAGGTCGCCTTGCAGACCGTGCGTGGCGTACAAAATGGTATGAGCGAAACAAAGAATTCTTCTGTAACTACGAGAAGCGAGCAAAGAAGTCGCAATTAACTCCTTACCTCATCGCTATTGCGAAAGAGAATTGTGTTGATGGTGGAAAGATTCGCGCTGGCGACGCAGTCAACTTTGCAATTGGTCAAGGCGATACCACAATGACGCCACTTCAAATGGCGCAAATTTATGCGGCGATTGCAAATGGCGGAACGCTTTGGAAACCATCTGTAGGGCGAGCAGTGATTACTCCATCGGGAGAATTAGTAAACGAATTTAAACCTGTGAAAGTTGGTAAATTACCAATTTCTAAAAAGACCCTAGCGTTCTTACAGAAGTCGCTCCGAACTGTTGTTACATCGGGAACTGCTAAATGGCGTTTTGATGGGATGCCAATCCCAGTTAGCGGCAAAACGGGTACAGGTGAGGTGTATGGAAAGAATCCTGATGGTTCGAGTAAAGACACTACATCGTGGTTTGCCAGCTACGCGCCATCAAATAACCCTCAATATGCTGTGGTGATGATGGTGAGCCAGGGAGGAACTGGATCAGGAACTTCGGGGCCATCGGTGCGAAAAATTTATGAAGCAATTTTTGGCGTTGAAGGAAGCAAGGTTGTTAAGGAAAATGCAATTTTCCCCTCGGCCCCGCCAACACAAATTCCTCGACGACCCGTGACGAGTAAGCCATGACGATATCGCGCGGTAGCGTAAAGCGCTCTCGGTTTGAACGGGTAGCGATAGTAGACCGTTTCGATATCCCACTCCTGGTTGCGGTCGTTGCGTTATTGGGAATAGGAATACTTTTGGTTTATGCCGCTACTCGCGATTGGTTTGCTTCATTCGGCGGCGATCCGGAGTATTACCTGAAGCGACATGCGCTCAACATCATTATCGGTCTACTCCTCGCATTTGGCACAACCCTGATTGATTATCGATTGCTACGCGCATACACCCCATTTTTATGGGGAACTGCAGTGCTTGGGCTCATTGCAGTCCTTATTCCAGGAATAGGTTCAACAGTAAATGGTGCGCGCGCATGGATTGCGCTTCCTGGCGGATTGCAAATACAACCCGCTGAACTTGCAAAGATTGCAATAATCGTTGGCATGGCGATGATCTTGGCTGAGAGAAATGATTCACATCAAGAACCTCAAGCGCTCGATGTGTTGCTCGCACTCGCGGTGGCCGCGATACCGGTATTGCTCATCGTGCTGCAGCCAGATTTAGGGACGACTGCAATTATTAGCGCCTCGGTTGTATCGATGATTGCAGTTTCTGGAGCGCAACTGCGATGGAGCGTTGGATTAATCACTCTCGCTGCAGTCGGCGCGTATGCCGCTATCAAGCTTGGCATGATTGCCCAATACCAACTCAATCGTCTGCAATCCTTCGTTGATCCAACTGCCGATCCACAGAGCACCGGTTATCAACTTCGCCAGGCTCGAATCACTATTGGTTCAGGTGGACTATTCGGTAAGGGGTTATTTAATGGCCCGCAAACAAATGGTCGCTTCGTTCCCGAACAACAGACTGACTTCATTTACACTGTTGCAGGGGAAGAGTTAGGTTTTGTTGGCTGCGCAATTATTGTCGCTCTTTATGTTGTTATTTTGTGGCGGGCATTTGTTATCGCGCGCCGCGCAAATGATTTATTCGGTCGCCTTGTTTGTCTTGGCGTCACCGCGTGGTTTGGCTTTCAGATTTTTGAGAATATTGGCATGACCTTAGGCCTTGCCCCGATGACAGGAGTACCTCTCCCATTCCTCTCCTATGGCGGCTCAAGCATGTTCGCCACCCTGATAGGCGTGGGATTATTGCTCAATATTCGCGCCAGAAGCTAACCATCTGCCATACTTATCCCAGCGCAGCCTCGAGTGCTCGACCAGTTCGATCTCGGTGGCGCGGACGAAGATTTTAGAAAGCTTCTATCAATCGAATTATTAGTAGAAGTTTGAGTAGTAGTACCGAAGAAGACAGGATTAGTTCTACTTAGGTGGAACACGAGATTAGTACCGAGTTGGTGAAGTTATCTGCGGAAATCTTCGCGCGGATGATAGAAGTTCTTGGTACGTGAGAGATGACAGCATGGCTGCACCAGCGCGTAAGCGAGTGCCAAGAAAAGTATCGAGAGCGAAGTTCTTTCCAAGCCCGCTAAAGCTGCTGCAAAAGTAGATAAAGCTGATAAAGTAGACAAAGCTGATAAAACTGAGAAGCAAGAGAAGCCAGTTAAGGCAAGTACAAAGAAAGCGGTAGCGCTAACTCCTGTTACGCAAACTCCATCTGCTCCAGCGAAGGCGAAGAAGGGTGTCATTCCGGTGCCAATTTTTCAGGCGCCTGCTCGCACAAAGGATTCAACAAAAAAGAGCTCCGCTGCAGCAACAGAGAAGCCAGGCAAGTCAGCTCCATTAACTCAAGCACCTAAAGCTGAAATTGCATCCGGTAGTGAGAGCACCGATGGAAATGAGAGCCGATCTCGCCATCGCAATCGTCGTCGTGGCGGACGAGGTCGAGGGCGCACTCGCGGTAGCGAGGTAATGGAAAGCGCCGAAAGCGCCTCAGCTGATTTAGCTGATGAAGGAAGCGATTCATCGGAGGAAGGTTCGGCAACCCATCGTCGACGTCGCCGCCGAATTGCGGGCGGAGGCAGTGAGGTCGAAGGGCAAACTGTTGTTGAAGATGGAATTGTTACAACAATCAGAGTGCGCGAACCTCGCTCTCGCCAAGAAGAATTTGGTTCAACTCGTTTAGAAAAACTGGATAAGCGAGGTAAGCGTCGAGAAAGAGACCGGGATAGAGATATCCCTCGTTCCTATCACAACAACCGCCGTCCAGCGGTCATTACTGAATCGGAATTCCTTGCGCGACGCGAAAATGTCGACCGAACGATGCTTGTGCGACAGACTGGTGATAGGACACAGATTGCCGTTCTTGAAGATAAAATTCTCGTTGAGCATTACGTAAATCGAGCCACTAGCACTTCATATGTTGGCAATGTCTACCTCGGCAGAGTACAAAACGTTCTTCCGAGCATGGAAGCGGCATTCGTTGATATTGGTAAAGGACGCAATGCAGTTCTCTATGCAGGAGAAGTCAATTGGGACGCTGCAGGATTGGCAGATGGAACTCCTCGAAAGATTGAACTTGCGCTAAAAACTGGTCAACCAGTTCTCGTTCAAGTAACAAAAGACCCCATCGGACAGAAAGGCGCTCGATTAACGAGCCAGATTTCACTCCCGGGCCGTTACCTCGTTTACGTTCCTGGTGGCGGAATGAGCGGAATAAGTCGACGGTTGCCAGATGTGGAGCGCACTCGCCTTAAGTCAATACTCAAGGGTCTAGTTCCAGAAGAGGCAGGAGTAATTGTACGAACGGCTGCTGAAGGCGCTAGCGAAGAGGAATTGACCAGAGACGTTGCTCGACTTAAAGCGCAATGGGAAGTCATTGAACAAAAGGCGAAAGATCCAAGCGCTGCTGCACCATCACTTCTTTATGCAGAGCCTGATTTAAATATCAGAGTTGTTCGCGATATCTTCAATGAAGATTTCCGTTCACTCCATGTTCAAGGTGAAGATGCTTGGGATGAGATTAATAGCTACCTTAATTTTGTGGCTCCTGATTTAGTTCAAAAAATTTCCAAATGGCATAAGCCAAAAGATATTTTTGCTGAACATCGCGTTGAGGAGCAGTTAGCAAAGGCTCTTGATCGAAAAGTTTACCTACCTTCTGGCGGGTCACTTGTGATTGATCGGACCGAGGCGATGGTTGTTATCGACGTCAACACCGGAAAATTCATCGGTAAGGGTGGAAACCTGGAAGAAACTGTTACGAAAAACAATCTTGAAGCAGCTGAAGAGATTGCGCGCCAACTTCGCCTTCGTGATTTGGGCGGAATCATCGTCGTTGACTTCATTGATATGGTTTTGGAATCAAATCGAGATTTAGTACTTCGACGGTTAACTGAATGTCTTGGTCGCGATCGAACTAAACATCAAGTTGCTGAAGTGACTTCACTTGGTTTGGTTCAAATGACTCGAAAACGTGTCGGCCAAGGACTCATTGAGGCTTTCTCAACAACATGCGAAAGTTGCCATGGTCGTGGCATTCATATCCATATGGATCCAGTGCCGATGGCGCAGAGTTCGTACAGTTCACAGAGCGCACTTGGCCAGGATGAGGAAGGTGATTACTCAGAACACTCAGATCAAGCAGGGAGCTCAGCACATGCACACGAAGGCGAGTTGAGTGAGCCAGAGGTTCCAGAGATCAAGGCTGAGCAGCCAGTAGTGGTCGAGAGCTCTGAGGCGATGGCTGCGACTTTGGTCCCTTCAGCACCTTCAGGTGGGCGAAGAGGACGTCGTCGAGTAAGTAGCGGCGGGGTCATCACCCCAGCTGGCTAAAGCTGGAGCCTTGGCTCAGTTTGACCGGCAGGGGAGCCAATCCCTACCCTTAGCAGGCTTAACTGCTTCAGAAAACAAGGAGAATCGAGAATCGTGTACGCAATCGTCAAGGCTGGCGCACGCCAGGAGCGGGTATCTGTTGGTGAGATCCTCGATATCGATCTCTGGCTCGACCGTGAGCGCTGAAGTTCTCGAGGAAATCAAAGGTCCAAAGATCGACATCCTCCGTTACAAGAGCAAGACCGGCTACCGCCGACGTCAAGGTTTCCGTGCGAAAAAGACTCGCATCAAAGTCACAGCAATCAATAACAAGTAGAGCAGTTAAGGAGTTACGAGATGGCAAGTAAAAAAGGTGTCTCCTCGACACGTAATGGTCGCGACTCCAATCCACAATTTCTTGGCGTGAAGCGTTTCGCTGGCCAAGTAGTTCGCACTGGCGAGATCCTCGTTCGCCAACGTGGCACACACTTTCACCCAGGTGCAAATGTTGGTCGCGGTAAAGATGACACTCTATAAATTACGGACTTACTTTTTAGCGGGTCCGCATACGGGCCCGCTTTTTTATTTAGAAGATGAAGAATAAGAAAGGGGTGATCACAGATGTCAGCACTATCATTTGTTGACCAAGCGCGCTTACTTGCCCAAGCAGGTAGCGGTGGAAATGGTTGCGTCTCTGTGCACCGTGAAAAATTTAAACCATTAGGTGGACCAGATGGCGGCAATGGTGGCCGCGGCGGAGATGTCATTCTCGTTGTCGATCCCAGCGTGACTACCCTTCTTGATTTTCACTACAGCCCACATCGCACTGCGACTTCAGGCCGACATGGTCAAGGTGGACATAAAGATGGCCCACAAGGGGAAGATTTAGTACTTCCAATTCCTGAAGGAACGGTGCTTCGTGATACCCATGGAAATGTCATCGCCGATTTACTTGGCGTGGGAACACGTTTTGTCGTCGCACGTGGTGGCGCGGGAGGACTTGGAAATGCAGCGCTAGCATCATCAAAACGTCGCGCACCGGGATTTGCGCTCCTTGGTGAACCAGGCGAGAAGGTCGAGCTAACACTTGAGCTAAAGAGCGTTGCAGATATCGCTTTAGTTGGTTATCCATCTGCTGGAAAGTCTTCGCTCATCGCAACAATCTCTGCCGCGCGGCCAAAGATTGCTGAGTATCCATTTACTACATTGGTGCCAAATCTTGGCGTCGTCGAAGTTGGCGAACATAGATTTACCGTTGCCGATGTACCAGGTTTAATTCCTGGTGCAAGCGAAGGAAAGGGACTTGGCCTGGAATTTTTACGGCACGTGGAACGGTGTTCTGCTCTAGTTCATGTTCTCGATTGTGGAACTCTTGAAAGTGATCGAGATCCAATTCACGATTTTGAAGTAATCGAACGTGAGCTCGAGGCATACGGTGGCTTGCAGGATAGACCACGAATTGTTGCGTTAAATAAAATTGACCTTCCCGATGGACGTGCGATGGCCGAAATGGTTACCGAAAATCTTCGCGCGCGTGGGCTTGAGGTTTATCCAATATCAGCAGCCACTCGAGAGGGCATCACTGAACTTCTTTATGCAATGGCGGCTTTAATTAATCGCAAACCACAAGAGAGCGTTGAAGCGCCACGAATTGTTCTTCGCCCTAAGGCTGTTGATGATGTTGGCTTTGAGGTGATTAAAGATAAGCATGGTCGATTTGTTGTTACTGGTGAAAAGCCAGAGCGCTGGGTTCGCCAGACAAACTTCAGCAACGAAGAGGCTGTGGGCTATCTTGCCGATCGCCTTGCGCGCCTAGGTGTGGAGAAAGCGCTCTTTAAGTTAGGTGCGCAACCGGGTTGCGAGGTCATGATCGGCGCAGGCGAAGATGCCACTCGCTTTGAATGGGAGCCAACGATTGAGGCTGGAGTAGAACATTTCCATACCCGGCGCGGCCATGACACGCGCATTGAAGCTGTTCAACTCGGAATCCATAAAACTGAGATTGAAGATGCAACTATTGGCAGTGAGTTAGAAGATTGGAGTGAAGACGATGCGCAGTGAAGTCACTCGTGCAAAACGCATTGTCGTTAAAGTTGGATCGTCATCACTCACCGGAAGCGCGGGCGCTGGTCTCGATAGCAGCGCAGTAGACCGCCTCGTAGACGCTGTCGCAAGCGCAAAATCTCACGGCATAGATGTTCTAGTAGTTACCTCTGGCGCGATCGCCGCTGGTTTGGCACCTTTGGGTTTGAAATCCAGACCAAAAGAACTTGAACTGCAACAAGCAGCAGCCTCTGTTGGCGAAGCCATTATCGAAATGCACAGCGCACGCTCGAACGACTGCTCACACTTGGCGTTGTGCCAGTGGTCAATGAGAATGACACTGTTGGTACATCAGAGATTCGTTTTGGAGATAATGATCGATTAGCGGCACTGGTATCGCATTTAGTGCAAGCTGATTTACTAATTTTGCTCTCCGACATTGATGCTCTCTACGATGCGCCACCTAGCGAACCGAATTCCAAGAAAATTACTGAAGTATCAGACTTCTCCCAACTCTCCCGCGCCACTATCGGGGGAGCGGGTAGCTCTGGCGTTGGCAGTGGTGGCATGGCAACCAAAGTTGAAGCAGCGCGAATTGCAACTACTGCCGGAATCGCAGTGGTGCTCACTTCACTTGCCAACGTTCGAGGCGCTGTTGAGGGCGAAGAGGTAGGAACCATTTTTCATGCTGGTAGCCATCGCGCACCTTCACGAGCTCTCTGGATCGCTCACGCATCAAATCCAAAGGGCACACTTACTCTCGATGCCGGCGCAACTAAAGCAATTCTTGAGCGCGGCACTTCGCTTCTTCCTGCAGGGGTCACTGCAGTCCACGGAGATTTCGCTGCTGGAGATGTTGTGGAATTGATTGATTCCGAAAAGCGCGTTATCGCCCGTGGCTTAGTCGCTTTTGATAGCGATGAAATTCCTCAGCTTTTGGGGAAGAGCACAAAAGAATTAGCGACCACTTTCGGCGCTGAGTACGAGCGCGAACTTGTTCATCGCTTAATTTCACGATAACTGTTTTCATATCCGGAACGATTAATATATGTTGGCCGTGAAGACCAAGGAGCATCGATGCATCGGGATAGGGATGCCATATCTGAGCGCCATACCCCCACTTGCGATCAAGAGTAACTACCGGAGTCGCAAGTCTTTGATTCCACATGGGTGGAATGATTTCTTTTCCTTGTGAGATGCCGTTATCCAGGATTGTTTGACCGATGAGCGCATAGTCCCGAGCAGTTGCGTTGAAACAGCAGAAAGTTTTCTCTTGACCATCGAGTCGATCGACATTCCACGTCGCTCCATGAGCAGCGCCTATTGGCTGCCAGACTTCGCGAGCAAAATAATCAGCAACCCGCTCGCCGGTAACTTTCTTGATAATCATGCCTAGCATCATTGAATCAACGCTTCGATATTCTCCTTTAAATCCCGGAGTGAATGCCATCTTTCGGTTATTACCTAAGAACCAGTGGAGATCTGTTGAGGCATACATCTGCGCAATCGCAACGCCCCAACCGCTTGGACCACTTGGATAGTTATCGGATACGCCAACTCCACCGCGCATATCTAAGAGTTGATTAACTGTCACATCGTCAAAAGTGGTGCCATTCTTAAATTCAGGATAGAAATCGACGAACTTGTCGCTCTCTTTCACCTTGCCTTGTGCAATTAATTGACCAATCATGATGGAGGTCAAAGTTTTTGCAACTGAATAGGAGGGAAACTGGAATTTTTCATCAAAGCCAGGCTTGTACCACTCGTAAGTTATGACGCCATTTCGAAGAACTAAAAATGCATTTGTGGAAGTTGACTTCAAAAAATCCTCGATCTCCATTTGTCTGCCGCCAAAGACAAGCGTTGCCGGCATCTCTTCTGATCCGGTATTCCACACTCGCGGGCTCGTAGATGGAGGGATGTAATGAGCCGGCATCAGTTTTGGCGTGGCATGAGCTGGGGCGAGACCAAGTCGAATGGCTGAAATCGGCTCGGGATAATGCACTAAGCGCGTAAAGCTAAAGAGCATTAAATAAATCGCCAACAGTGCTACGAGGCTTCGGCGTAACCATCGGAGCAGGAACATAGGTGCCAGCCTAGCCGCTCGGATATTCGTTAGGCTGCTACCCATGATTAAAGAACTTTCAGCGTCGGCTCGTCGGGCTGGTCAAGTTCTTGCGCATGCCACCCGCGCCAAAAAAGACGACGCGATCGAAGCAATAGCGGTTGCACTCCTTAGTCGAGAGGGTGAAATTCTCGTCGCAAATAATGAAGATGTCACTCGCTCGCGCAGTGAAGGTATTTCCGAATCCTTAATTGATCGATTGACGCTAACGCCAGCGCGAATTGCAGGGATCGCTGGTGGCGCGCGAAAAATCAAAGATCTGCCTGATCCAGTAGGAATCGTGAAACGTGAGCGCACGTTGCCTAATGGTCTCCACCTCAAACAAGTGAGTGTGCCATTTGGAATTGTGGGCATGGTCTATGAAGCGCGCCCCAACGTCACTGTTGATGCAGCGGTAATTCTTCTCAAATCAGGAAATTGCGCCTTACTTCGTGGATCTTCTAGCGCTGCACAGAGCAATGAGGTCTTGGTAAGAATTATGCGCGAGGCTGTTGCAAGTGTTGGTTTACCAGCCGACATTATTCAGTTAGTTCCTTCTACTGATCGATCGACAGTGACCGAACTACTCCATGCTCGCGGTTTAGTGGATTTGGTCATTCCACGGGGGAGCGCAGCTCTCATTCGCACAGTTGTAGATGAAGCGAAAGTGCCCACGATTGAAACTGGTGCTGGCGTCTGCCATATCTTCGTCGATAAAGATGGTGATCTTGCTAAGGCGCTGCCAATACTTATTAATTCCAAGGTGCAACGTCCAAGCGTCTGCAATGCAGCGGAGACGTTACTTATTGATAGAGCGATAGCAGGAGCTTTTTTACCGATGGCGCTAAAAGCGCTTCACGATGAGAAAGTTATCATTCATGGCGATGCTGAATCAGTTGCCGTAGCGAAATCATTAGGTGTTGAGGCGGCCCTTGCCACGGAGGAGAATTGGTCTACAGAGTACGGCGTGCTTGAAATAAATGTTCGAGTTGTTGATGGTGTTAATCAAGCAGCAGAACATATTCGCAAATATGGCACCAACCACACCGAAGCGATTGTCTCTGAAAATCCAAAAACTATTGAGAGTTTTATTAATCAAATGGATGCTGCTGCAATTATGATAAATGCGTCGACGCGTTTTACCGATGGTGAAGAGATGACGACGACGACCTGGATCGTGACCGGAACAGGTCAGATTCGCCGGTAGGCTGGGCGCATGACCGGTAACTCTCGCATCTCTCGAGAAGAAGTTGCTCGTATTGCCGCGCTGGCGCGAATCACTCTCGGCGATGATGAGTTAACTCATCTAGCGGGCCAGATTGATGGAATTCTCGATGCTGTGGCAGTAGTGCAAGAGGCAGCTGGGGCCGATGTGCCACCAATGTCTCACCCGATTGAGATAAGTAATGTCGCACGACCTGATGTCATCGTTCCGAGTCTGACTCCAGAAGAAGCGTTAAGTGGAGCCCCCGCAAGTGAGGAATCACGTTTTCGCGTGCCTCAGATATTAGGTGACGAGGCATGAGCGAATTAATAAAAAAGAGCGCTGCTGAGTTAGCAACGCTTATTACTTTAGGCGAGGTTTCATCCCGTGAAGTTACCCAAGCACATCTTGATCAGATTAATCGAGTTGATGGCGCGATTAATGCCTTCTTATATGTTGATAGCGATGGTGCGTTAGCTCAAGCAGATAGCGTTGATAGCTCCCGCGGAAGCTCTTCGCTATCGCCGCTTAATGGCGTTCCATTAGCTCTAAAAGATGTGCTGGCACAAAAAGGCGTGCCAACAACGTGCGGTTCGAAAATTCTTGAAGGATGGCGCCCTCCTTATGACGCCACAGTCGTTTCGAAATTAAAAGCGGCAGGCGTTGTGATTTTGGGTAAAACGAATATGGATGAATTTGCGATGGGTTCATCTACTGAAAACTCTGCCTACGGACCAACTCGAAACCCATGGGATGTGGAACGTATTCCAGGTGGTTCGGGTGGAGGTTCCGCTGCTGCTCTTGCAGCATTTGAAGCGCCACTTGCGATTGGTACCGATACTGGTGGGTCTATTAGGCAACCAGCAGCTGTCACCGGAACGGTTGGCGTTAAACCCACATACGGCGGCGTTTCACGTTATGGGCTAGTTGCCTTCTCATCGAGCCTTGATCAAGCAGGGCCATGCGCGCGCACCGTTCTTGATACTGCGCTATTACATCAAGCAATTGCGGGGCATGATCCAAAAGATGCCACGAGTATTAACGCGCCTGTTCCCGATGTCGTTGCCGCTGCAAAGCTTGCCGATGTTAAAGGGATGAAGATTGGCGTAGTCAAAGAACTCTCCGGTGAGGGTTATGAAAAGGGAGTTGCCGAACGTTTTACCGAGTCGCTTGCCATTTTGGAATCACTTGGCGCGGAAATAATCGAAGTCTCTTGCCCAAATTTTAAATATGCCTTAGGCGCCTACTACTTAATTGCACCAAGTGAAGCCTCATCAAATCTTGCCCGTTTTGATGCGATGCGTTATGGACTACGAATTGGCGATGATGGCACACGCAGCGCTGAAGAGGTAATGAGCATGACTCGCGAAGCTGGCTTTGGTAGCGAAGTTAAGCGTCGAATAATTCTTGGAACATATGCGCTCTCTGCCGGTTATTACGATGCCTTTTACGGTAGCGCCCAAAAGGTGCGCACTCTTATCACGCAAGATTTCTCGCAGGCTTATCAAAAAGTTGATGTGCTCGTCTCGCCAACCACTCCTACGGTGGCATTCAAAATTGGCGAGAAGAGTGATGATCCACTTGCGATGTATCTCAACGATGTCGCAACTATTCCCGTAAACCTCGCTGGAGTTGCTTCGATGAGTTTGCCTGCTGGTTTATCTGAAGGACTCCCCGTTGGTTTTCAAATCATCGCACCGGCGATGAAAGATGATCGCCTCTATCGAGTCGGTGGCGCACTGGAGCGAGAGTTACATAAGAAATGGAATGGGCCACTAACCAACCACGCTCCTGAGTTGGTGATGTGATTATGGCTCTCACTTACGACGAGGTAATTGCAAAATACGAACCATCTCTCGGCCTTGAGGTGCACGTAGAACTCAATACTGAAACGAAAATGTTCTGTGGTTGCGCAACGGTTTTTGGTGCTTCGCCAAATACCCAAACCTGCCCCGTCTGCCTTGGTATGCCTGGTGCGTTGCCAGTTGTTAATGAGAAAGCAATTGAAAGTACTATTCGAATTGGACTCGCACTGAATTGTTCCATAACTCCCAAGAGTCGATTTGCTCGGAAGAATTACTTCTATCCAGATATGCCAAAGAACTTTCAAATCTCTCAATATGACGAACCCATTTGCACCAATGGTTATTTAGATGTTGAAGTGGAAACCGATGAAGGTGTAAAGACCTTCCGGATCGAAATCGAACGAGTTCATATGGAAGAGGACACCGGAAAGTCCCTTCACGTTGGTGGCGCAACAGGACGGATTCATGGGGCTGAATATTCACTCCTTGATTACAACCGCGCTGGCATCCCACTCGTTGAGATTGTTACCAAAGTGGTCGCTGGAACGGGCAAATATGCTCCTGAAGTTGCTAAGGCATATGTCAAAGAACTTCGTGACATCTTGCGCTCCCTCGGCGTAAGTGATGTGAAGATGGAGCAAGGTTCTCTTCGTTGCGATGCCAACGTCTCATTGGCGCCCATTGGTTCAGGAAAACTTGGCACGCGAAGTGAAACTAAGAACGTTAACTCTCTTCGTTCCGTAGAGCGCGCTGTTCGAGGAGAAATGATTCGCCATGCAGGGCTACTAGAGCAAGGCGAACGCGTCATCCAAGAGACGCGCCACTTCCAAGAAGATTCAGGAACAACTCGCTCTGGTCGATCTAAAGAACAGGCAGAGGATTATCGATACTTCCCTGAACCAGATCTCACACCTGTTGCTCCGGCAGCAGAGTGGATTGAGAAATTACGTAGTGAGCTGCCTGAGAAACCATCGATTCGTCGCGCGCGG
>RFXN01000081.1 GCA_009921625.1 Candidatus Fonsibacter lacus
TAACAATGGTGATTCGCTCGTCTATCAAACCGAGAAGTTCATCGCGGATAACTCCGAGAAGCTCAGCCAAGGCGATCTTGTAACAAAGAAGAGCGAAGTTGAGGCTGCGCTCGCCGAGTTGAAGGAATCGCTTAAAGGTTCAGATACTGCAGCGATTAAAAGCGCAACCGAGAAGGTTGCGACAATTAGTCAAACTTTAGGTGCTGCGCTATACGAAGCCAATGCAACGGCCGCTTCTTCTGAGAAGCCAGCTGAAGATGGCGTCGAAGACGCGGAGATCGTCGAAGAGAAATGAGCGACGAAAATAGCGTTGAGAGTAGTTCAGTAGTTACAGAGCAAAGCGCCCCGGAAGAAAATTCCGAGGGCGCTAGCCCTGTCACTGAGAACATTCAATCAACCCCAGATCCTGTTGCAGCGCTAACAAATGATCTGCAACGCTTACAAGCGGAGTATCAAAATTATCGAAAGCGCGTTGATCGTGATCGCGCACTCGCTAGTGAGTTAGCGCTCGCCGCGATTCTGGTGGAGCTACTACCAATACTTGATGACCTTGATCGCGCGCGTGAACATGGGGAGCTAGAGGGTGGGTTTAAATCGGTTGCAGAACAGATTGAACGGACCGTTGAAAAGCTCGGCCTTACTAAATTTGGTGACGCAGGAACTCCTTTTGATCCTCAAATTCATGAAGCGCTAATGCATTTAACTTCTGCCGATGTGAGCAAATCCACTGCGACTCAAATTCTTCAACCTGGTTATAAATTAAAAGACCGGGTATTGCGTCCAGCGCGAGTTGCAGTAACAGATCCTGAATAAAGAAATACTTTAGGAAACTTATGGCCGCCAAAGACCTTTACGAAAAGGATTATTACGCCATCCTTGGCGTTGATAAAAACGCCGATGGCGATGCGATAAAAAAGCAGTATCGGAAGCTTGCTCGTGAACTTCATCCCGATAAAACAAAAGGGGATAAGACTCTAGAAGAGCGATTTAAAGCGGTTTCTGAAGCCTATGACATTCTCTCTGACGACAAGAAACGCGCCGAGTATGACCAAGCGCGCACCCTTTTCCAGCAAGGTGGAATTCCTGGCGGTGGCTTCCAAGGAAATTTCTCTGCAGGCGGTTTTGGTGATCTTGGAGATATTTTTGGCAATCTTTTTGGTGGTCAATCGCGAGGTCCACGTCGAGGCGCGGATATGCAAGCGCAAGCAACGATCTCATTTCGAGAGTCAATTAGCGGCACTCAATTAACTTTTAACTCACCGAGCGGTCCGGTAACTACAAAGATTCCTGCTGGCGTTCAGGATGGTGCGCGCATTCGCGTTAAAGGGAAAGGTGCAAAGGGCGAAGCTGGCCCAGGGGATTTATATATAACAGTAAATGTTTCTGGACACTCGGTTTTCTCGCGCAGAGATGACAATTTATTAATAACTCTTCCCGTGACATTCCCAGAAGCTGCGCTCGGCGGCGATGTTCCGGTGCCAACTCTCTCAGGAGAAGAGGTAACGCTTCGTCTTCCTGCGGGAACGCAAAATGGAAAAGTTCTCCGAATTAAAGGTCGCGGTGTAACAGGTAAAGATGGAATAAGTGGCGATCTCTTGGTAACTATTGAAGTGACCGTGCCGCAGCGCGTCGATGGGAAGGCGAAGAAGGCGCTGGAAAATTACCGCGCTGAAACAAGCGATGCTGATCCGCGCTCTGAGTTCCGAAAGCGGGCGCAAGCATGAGCGAGGAGAATCTTCCTAAGGGCAAAGAACTCGGCGATCATAGTCCGGTTTATGTCATCTCTGTTGCTGCTGAATTAGCTGGAATGCATCCGCAAACTCTTCGCCAATATGATCGTCTAGGTTTAGTTTCACCTGGCCGTTCAAGTGGGCGTGGTCGCCGATATTCGCTACGAGATATCGTTCTCCTTCGAAGCATTGCTAAATTAACAAATGATGGAATAAACCTCGCTGGGATCGCGCGAATCATGGAGCTAGAGGAAACAGTCGCGCGTCTTGATGGAGAAGTTGCCAAGCTTCGCCATGAGGTAAATGCGCTCTTGGCGGAAAATCCCCCAAAGTCGCTAGTCATCTATCGCCCGGATAATCAATAGGATTGCCGGTTATGAGCGCTCGCGAAGAATTACTTACGGAAATTAAAAATAAAGCTGTTGTTCACGGCAAGGTAATTCTCTCTAGCGGTAAAGAGGCGGATTACTACGTTGATCTTCGCCGAGTAACGCTTGATGCAGTAGCAGCCCCTTTGGTGGGCGAAGTGATGCTTGATGCAACTAAGCAATTTGAGTACGACGCCGTCGGTGGATTAACGCTTGGCGCAGATCCAGTAGCTACCGCGATGCTCCATGCAGCGAGCAAGCGTGGTCGAAAACTTGATGCTTTTGTTGTGCGCAAGAGCGAAAAGCAACATGGTTTACAACGACGTATCGAAGGTCCCGATGTGAAAGGTAGAAGAGTGCTGGCCGTCGAAGATACTTCTACTACTGGCGGTTCTGTTTTAACAGCGGTAGAAGCGTTGCAAGAAGCAGGTGCGATAGTTGTAGGCGTTGCAGTAATTGTTGATCGAGGTGCAGGTCCAAAAGTGAAAGAAGCGAATTTGCCTTATCTAGCAGCTTTTACGTTACGCGACCTTGAACTCTCTTAAGTTTATTTTTTCTTTTTCAGCAATTCACGCGCTACCGGAATTAAACTGACAAGAACTAACGTTGCCACAATCGGCAACAGATACTTATCAATAGAGCCAGAAACTCGCTCTCCCAATAGGTGGCCAATAATCACAATCGAGGTCGTCCAAATTACGGCGCTTAACGCATTCCATAAAGTAAAACGCTTCTTATCCATTTTCAAAATGCCTGCAAGTGGACTCATCAACGTGCGAACAATCGGAATGTACCTGCCAAAAATAATTGCCTTGCCCGGTCCGTATCGGTTAAACCACTCTTCGGCATATCGAACTCGCTCTTGAGTAAATATTTTTCCATCAGGACGATTAAAGAGCGCGCGGCCATAACGAGCGCCGATGAAGTAACCGAGCTCAGAGCCTAGGAACGCGGCGATTGGGCAGAAAATCAATAGCGCGGTGAGCGAGAGTCGAAATCCCAGCGCGTCGGTACCTGATGCAAGGCCCGCCACAAAGAGGAGAGAATCTCCTGGCAAGACCAATCCAATAAGTAGCCCAGTCTCCAAAAAAAGCGTGACGATGACCCCAATAGTGCCAAGCCCAGTCACTATCGCCTCTGGGTTGAGGAAATCAGCGAGCGTCATAACGCCACCCTAACGCGCTTTGCCGGTAATTTTCCCCACGGCGCAATATGTGAAAGTATTGGGCGTAAGCCTTCCTGAGAAACCAGTGAAGATTTACATTACTTCGGGTTCCGTCGAAAGGCTGCTAGATGCCAGCGATTGTTCTGCTTGGTGCCCAATGGGGCGATGAAGGTAAAGGTAAAGCTACCGATATTTTGGGCGATCGAGTTGATTATGTCGTTCGATATCAAGGTGGAAATAATGCAGGGCATACCGTTGTTATCGGCGATCAAAAATATGCACTCCACCTATTGCCATCAGGAATCCTAAGTCCAAATGTCGTTCCAGTAATTGGAAACGGCGTAGTAATTGATCCAGCTGTCTTACTTGAAGAAATTAAAGGGCTTAATGAACGTGGCATCGACACTTCGAAATTAGTTATAAGTTCCAATGCACATTTAATAACGCCGTACCATCGAACTATTGATAAAGTTTCAGAGCGTTTTCTTGGTAAAGCAAAGATAGGTACTACAGGTCGAGGAATCGGGCCAGCTTACGCGGATAAAATCAGTCGAATTGGTATTCGAGTACAAGATCTTTTCGATGAATCGATTTTGGAAAAGAAAATTGAAGGCGCGCTCCACGATAAGAATCAAGTACTCACCAAAGTCTTCAATCGCAAAGAGATGGAAACTCAAGAAATTCTTGAGGAGTATCGAACTTACGCAGAAATTTTGCTCCCATACATTGCAGACACTGCACTCTTACTCAATCAAGCGCTCGACGCTGGAAAAACTGTGCTTCTTGAAGGTTCTCAAGGAACTCTTCTCGATGTAGATCACGGAACTTATCCTTTTGTAACGTCAAGTAATCCAACTGCTGGTGGGGCTTGCACTGGTTCAGGTATTGGACCAACAAAGATTGAACGGGTCATCGGCATTGTTAAGGCATATACAACGCGCGTTGGTTCCGGGCCATTTCCTACTGA
>RFXN01000082.1 GCA_009921625.1 Candidatus Fonsibacter lacus
GTTTTTGGAAAAGGTCGAAAAGAGCGAACAGTACCTCTCGGAGCGCCCGCATTAAAAGCGATTGATTGTTGGATTACTGAAGCACGCAACAGTTATTTAGGATCGACATCAGGCAACGCTCTCTTCTTAGGCGCACGAGGCAAGCGAATTGATCCACGAACAGTTCGCGAAGTTGTGTACAACGCGCTACTGGCTCTGCCCAACGCGCCGAAATTTGGCCCGCATGGTTTACGCCATAGCGCAGCAACACATTTACTTGAACGTGGCGCGGATTTACGAACGGTGCAAGAAATTTTGGGCCATGCATCCCTTGCAACAACACAGATTTACACCCATGTATCTGAGGAGCGGCTCAAAGCAGCGTATCTGCAAGCGCATCCACGTGCGTAGTTAGAGTTGATTACGAAAAGCGGGGAAGTAGAACAGCTCGACCAAGGTGTTTCATCGGATTGGAATATTTGTTGCCTATTCGCTCACCCCAATGAAGACATGGCCTTGCGCAGTGGAAGATCGGCGCAACCCGAGCGAAATTTTCTCCCTGCGCCACCGGATAGCCAATGGGAAAATCAGTCGTTGCCGGCAAGTAGGTAGTTCTGCGGAGTACCAATTGATCTAAATGGGTCAGTACGACCATGGGAATTTGGTTAATGGTTCCTGCGTAGGTGATCAACCCGCTCATCGGTGCGCGAATCTCTTCACCAAAGGTGGCAAGAAAATCCACGCCCATGTGTCGAACCGGTTGACCTTGGTTCGCCTTTGTACCGCGCTTCTCTGTAGCTCCGCTCCCTTTCGGGTTATAGGCAGTCAATAACGGACGTTCGCCAGGAAGCGGGGAGATCCAGGCGGGGGTCAGCGGAGAGTTAGTTGCGGTAGTCGGCAGGGCTAAGCCTGAGAGGAAGGCGGTCGTTGCCGCGCTCGCCAAAAGGGCCCACTTAAAGGGTGATTTCATAGTCCGAGATAATCGCGTCTTCACTCTCTGCAGCCCCGCTCTCCGCCGCTATTGGGGAATTTCGCACCCTGTGGGTCAGGTAGGCTTACCCTCAGCACCGCGTAAAACCGGTGACTTCACGCAATTCGAGCCCCTTCACTTGCTCGGTCCATTCGCGAATCGCGCGTGGTCCATATGAAGGGCGCCGGCTCAGATTGCTAGGGGTACGAATCAAATTGATTCGTACCAACAACCGAGTGCGCAAGGTGTTACCTTGCGCAGAATTAGGAGCGCGCAACCATGGCGGTTGTCACCATGCGAGAACTTCTCGACAGCGGCGTCCACTTCGGACATCAAACGCGTCGATGGAATCCGAAGATGAAGCGTTACATCTTCACTGAACGTAACGGCATCTACATCATCGATATCCAACAATCACTTGCGCTTATCGATCAAGCGTATGCATTTGTGAAAGATACCGTCGCACGTGGCGGAAATATCCTCTTCGTAGGAACAAAGAAACAAGCGCAAGAGCCCATCATTGAACAGGCGAAGCGCGTTGGCATGCCCTATGTAACTGAGCGTTGGCTAGGTGGCATGCTCACCAACTTCAACACCGTGGCAAAGCGAATTGATCGCCTCAAAGAGCTTGAAGCGCTCGAGGCTAATCAAGATCAAATTCGTACCAAGAAAGAACTCCTTGTTTTTCGCCGTGAGAAAGATAAGTTGAAGAAGAACCTCGATGGCATTCGTAATATGACGAAGACCCCTGCAGCAATCTGGGTTGTTGATACCAAGAAGGAGCACCTTGCAGTTCAAGAGGCGCACAAACTTGGCATCCCAGTCATCGCAATCCTCGACACCAACTGCGATCCAGATGAGGTCGAATACAAGATTCCAGGAAACGACGATGCGATCCGCTCCGTCGCGCTCCTTACTCGCGTTATTGCGGATGCAGTAATTGCAGGTATGCAAGCACGCCAGGCACAGAACAAGCCTGAGCCGGCAGCAGCCGCTGTTGCTGATGTCGCTGCTGAGTTAGAGGCAGCCGCAGCTCCAGTAGCTCCTGACGCTGCAGCAACTCCAGCCAACTAAACCTCACTACTTAAAGAAAGCGTAGAGACATGTCATATACAGCAGAAGATGTGAAGCGCCTGCGCGAGCACACTGCAGCAGGTATGTTGGATTGCAAAAAAGCGCTCGACGAGGCTGGTGGAGATTTCAACAAAGCAGTAGAGATCATCCGCGTTAAAGGTCTTAAGGGTGTAACCAAGCGCGAAGGTCGTGCGACCTCAAACGGCCTTGTGACCACAAAGGTCGATGGTGACTCGGGGGTAATCCTCGAACTCAACTGCGAAACTGACTTCGTCGCAAAAGGGGAGCGCTTCCAAGCGCTCGCCGATGAATTGGTTAGCAAGCTTGCAGCATCCGGCGTTAGCGGTACTGAAGCCTTCTTGGCCTCTGATTTCGGTGGCGGAAAAACTGTGCAAGCGCATATCGATGAGGCGAATGCAACGCTCGGCGAGCGCATCGCTCTTCGTCGCGTCGGTGTTTTAAAGGGTTCACCAGTTTTTGCCTACTTACATAAGACAAGCCCAGATCTTCCACCTCAAGTTGGCGTACTCCTCCAATTGAGTAAGGCTGCAGGCGAAGTTGGTAAAGATGTCGCGCAGCACATCGCAGCATTTGCTCCCCAATATGTCACTCGCGAAGAGGTTCCTGCCGATGTGATTGAAAATGAGCGTCGCATCGCGGAAGAGACCGCTCGTAACGAAGGTAAGCCCGAGGCAGCCTTGGCAAAGATTGTCGAAGGTCGGGTAACCGGCTTCGTCAAAGAGGTAAGCCTTGTTGAGCAGGCATTTGCTAAGGATCAGAAGAAATCTGTAGCGCAGGTACTGAGTGAGGCCGGGACATCAGCAACGGCCTTCTTCCGTTTCCGCGTCGGACAGTAAGACAATAGTGACCATGACCTACTCGAGAGTCCTACTAAAGCTCTCGGGTGAGGTCTTTGGTGGAGGAACGGGAATCGGTGTTGATCCCGATATCGTTCAAGGAATTGCAAAACAAATTGCCGATGTCGCACGTTCAGGCGTAGAGGTTGCAGTTGTTGTTGGCGGTGGAAATTATTTCCGCGGTGCAGAGTTGCAACAACGTGGCATGGATCGCGCTCGTGCCGACTACATGGGCATGCTTGGCACGGTCATGAACTGCCTTGCGCTCCAAGATTTCTTGGAGAAAGAGGGCGTACCAACCCGCGTTCAAACGGCGATTCACATGGGACAGGTCGCTGAGCCATACATTCCACTGCGCGCTATTCGCCACCTGAATAAAGGTCGAGTGGTGATTTTTGGTGCGGGGGCGGGAATGCCATTTTTTACTACAGACACTGTTGCCGCACAACGTGCGCTTGAGATTAAAGCTGAAGCGCTATTGCTTGCTAAGAGCGGTGTAGATGGCGTCTATTCAGCAGATCCAAGAAAAAATAAGAGCGCAACAAAGTTTGAAAAGATTTCCTTTGATGAAGTATTGAGCAAATCACTCGCAGTTGCTGATGCCGCAGCCTTTAGCCTTTGTCGAGAGAACAATTTGCCTATCATCGTCTTTGACCTGACGAAAACTGGAAATATCGCCCGAGCGGTTCGCGGTGAATCAATCGGGACACTTGTCTCTTAAGGAGAATGACCATGTCAGATTTAGTCAACGAAATTCTGAGAGATTCTGACTCAAAGATGGATAAAGCTGTTGAAGTTGCCCGCGATGATTTTGGGGCGATTCGTACCGGTCGTGCTCATCCTTCAATGTTTGCAAAAATTATGGTCGATTACTACGGCACCTTCACCCCTTTAGCACAACTTGCATCGGTGCAGGTTCCTGAAGCGCGAATCGCAGTAGTGACCCCTTATGACAAAGGCGCAATGGCAATTATCGAAAAAGCAATTCGCGAATCTGATTTAGGTGTAAACCCTGCCTCTGATGGTGGCGTGATTCGTGTAAATTTCCCACAACTAACGGAAGATCGTCGTAAAGAATTTATTAAAGTCGCTCGAAATAAAGCTGAAGAATCTCGAGTATCCGTTCGAAATATCCGCCGCCATGCAAAAGAGTCTCTAGAGAAGCTCGAGAAAGATGGCAAGGTTGGCAAAGATGATGTGGCACGTGGCGAGAAAGAGTTAGATAAACACACTAGCGCTCACGTGGCGAAGATTGATGATCTTCTCAAGCATAAG
>RFXN01000083.1 GCA_009921625.1 Candidatus Fonsibacter lacus
TTACGCGCAATTCATAATCGAGCGGAGCGGAGGTGACTAAATCATATTTGGCAGTGAATTTTTCAACTTTAATTGAGAAGGGAGAGAGATTATCAATTGAGAACAACGAGCCAGTAGTTAAAGAATCGTAACTCGTTGCGACATTTGTGAAAGTTTCCCCTTCGCTAACAATTACATCGGCTTTCATACCGCCAAGTGAGCCAAATGCAACTCCTATTAAAAGCAAAATCAGCGAGAGATGGAAAATTAAATTACCACTCTCGCGAATAAAACCCTTTTCGGCACCGATTGAATCCGGGAGTTTGCGAAGTCGAAAGCGACGGCTTAGAAGATACGCTTCAGCCTTTGCTAAAATTTCTTGACTAGAAGAATTACTTCGAATCTCGGTGAACTCCTCTAGTCGCTCTAAATTCTTTGGTGTTATCGGTGGGAGCGCTCGCGCCATTTTGAAGTGTTCCCATGTCCGCGGCAGTACACATCCAATTAGCGAAATGAAGAGGAGTATGTAAATGGCGCTAAACCAGGGAGATGAATAAACATCAAAGAGTGAGAGCGAGTCGAGCCATTTGGCAAGCTGCGGATTGGTGCTGTAATACTCATTGACCTTTAATGGATTCTGTGAACGTTGCGGAAAAATCGACCCTGGGATAGATGCAACAGCAAGAAGTAAAAGTAGTACGAGTGCGGTACGCATGCTCGTTAACTGACGCCACATCCAGCGGAGGAATCCAATCCCACTTAATTGAGGTGGCTGGGTATCAAATGAGATGCTCATAGCGCCACCACAAAAGTAGATGCCCAACCTTGCAGCCAACTTTCGATTCCGATCCAAAAACCGGTGAGTTGCGCTAGGCCAAGCAAGATCAATGAAACTCCTCCGACAATAGATAGCGCTCGTATGGGCAATTGTTTCAATGTTCTCATCGCACGAGAGATGCCAAAAGAGACGAAAAGAAAGGGCAAGCCAAGGCCTATGCAGTAACCGAGAGAGAGAAAGGCGCCTCGAACTGCGCTCTCTTCATTAAAGGCAAGAGCTTGCACTGCCGCGAGAGTTGGCCCGATGCATGGCGTCCATCCAATCGCAAAAAGAACTCCTAAGAAGGGAGCGAAAAGTAACCCACCATCAGTTTTCAATCGCGGCCTAAATTGGCGAGTGTTCTTAATGACCCCAAGAAATAGCAGACCCATCAATATGGTGAAGGCCCCAAGAATCTGACTGATGCCACGTTCGCGAGCGAGTAATTGATTTCCAGCTCCACCAAAGAGCGCGCCATAAGATATAAAGACCGAGCTAAAGCCAAGTACAAAGAGCGAGGTTCCAACTATGACACGTCGACGTTTTATTGGGTTCGCTAATTCCGCTCCAGTTAATCCCGTTACATACGCAAGGTATGCCGGTACCAGTGGCAGAACACATGGTGAGATAAATGCAACGAGTCCAGCAAATATTGCAATGGGAAACGCCAGGATTAATGATCCTTTCAAAACTTCATCGGTGAGCGAGTAAAGAATCATTCTTTTTCCAACTTCTCAAGTAACCCAGTTACCGATGAATAAGTGATCTCTCCAGAAATTCTGGCAGCGACTTTTCCCTCTTTATCAATAAGAAATGTAGTTGGGATTGCGCCCACCGGAAGACTCTCTCTAAATCCAAGAAGGATTTGATCATCTGAAATGGTTGGATAAGTAATCTCAAATCTCTTCAAAAATGCTTTCGCACTATCACTGGAATCACGAGTTAAGAGCCCTAGAAATTGCACCGTAGGAAATTTCTTTGATAACTCTTCTAACGTGGGAGCTTCGGCGCGACAGGGTGAGCACCAAGATGCCCACACATTAACTAGCGCGACCCTGCCTGGTTTGAGATTGACATCAGAGCCGGTGATGCCCGTTCCAGTGATTCGTGGCGCCATTTTTCGATCAGCGCTCGGGATTACTGTGACAACTCCATCGCCGGCAACGTAAGAATTCTCATTTATTGATGTTCCACCACTGCTACAAGAACTCAGAAGTATTGCGAGAATTGGAAATAAAATTTTCCTCACTTTTTTTCACGGAGTAAGTGTGCAGCAGGTTCTGCATACTCGATTCCTTCAATCACCCCGTCCGAAGAAAAAACAACTGTCGTCACCGAAGCGAGCGAGCAAATTCTCTTTCGCGGATCATGAAGAAATGGACGTCCTTCTACCGCCGAACGGAGAGTCCAAATAGGTAATTGATGTGATACACAGACCGCTTCCCGTTCGCGCGCTTGCTCATATGCGTGGTGTATTGCCGCCATCATTCGGGCAACTTGCTCCTGATATGGCTCTCCCCACGATGGTCGCCATGGATTCCACAGATGGCGCCAAGCACCAGGCTTTAACAACGCGCCGGTACTTGCGCCAACGCCAAACTTCTTTCCTTCAAAAACATTTGCCGCTTCGATCAATCTCGGGTCAATTTGAATACTCAAATTATGCAAAGTCGCTATCGGCTGCGCAGTCTCCTGCGCGCGCTCTAGAGGTGATGCGATTACTGCAGCAATATCTCGACCATGGGTCCAGCGCGCCAGCGCGTCGGCCATCTCGCGGCCACGAACGGAGAGGTGCCAGTCAGATTGGCGGCCGTAAAGAATTCCATCGGGGTTCTCAACTTCGCCATGGCGCATTACATGGACGAGCGTTTTCATGTGATGAGCATAACCTGCGCACCTTCAGGTAGCGTAGGCAAGTTATGTCTGCCGCCATCCGCCCTGCCCGCTCACTTGCTGATGAGTTGCGCGCGCGGAGTGATGAAAATCTCCGAGAGCTATTTCTCCTTCGCCCGGATTTACTTTCACCTTTGCCAACAGATATGAGCGCGCTAGCGGCTCGAGCTGGCGCGGCACCAAGTATCGCTCGCACTTTAGATGGACTGACAACCTGGGAACTTCAAGTTTTGGAAATCTTGGTGGTGCTACCTGAACCTGTGAGTATCGAGGATGTAATCGAGATTGCGGGAGAGAATGCGTATTCACCTATCTCTAAGTTTCAAGCGCTCGCACTTATATATATGGACGAAGAGCATATTCGCATTCTCAATAGCGTTCGTGAAAATTTGGGCCCTGAACCAGCAGGTCTTGGACCAGTCGGCTTGGGAAATAAAGAGCGCTGGCTGAAGAAGATTGATGGCGCGCCTCCAGCTGCAAAAGCAATGCTGGAAAAACTCACGTGGGGGCCACCGCGTGGAACGGTGAGCGATACGAAAAAGCCAAGTTCAACAATCTCTTGGCTCATGGAAAATCAATTACTGATACCTATTGATGGACATACCGTTGCCTTACCCCGTGAAGTTGGAATTTATTTACGTGGCAATAAAGTTCATAAAGAACGTTCCGATATCCCTCCTGCCTTCACAGGAAAAGTGTTAGAGCAATCAGATATTGATAGCGCAGCAATTGGTGCTGTTTTAGAGATTCTGCACCATATCGAAGAACTCCTACACTTCTGGGCTGGTGAACCTGCCGCTGCGCTCCGTTCTGGCGGCATTGGCGTACGCGAAATCAAACGAGCTAGCGATGAACTAGGCCTTGATGAAAAGTATCTGATTTTTATCGCTGAACTTGCATATATCTCAGGATTTCTTGCGCTCCACAATGACGAGGAATTTTTGCCCACTTCGGCATTTGATCTCTGGCGCAATAAATCACTTGAGGAGCGCTGGGTAGAGATCGTGACTCAATGGCTAAACACGTCTCGAGTAGCTGGACTAGTTGGTAAAGGCGAGCGGGGATACATTGCACCACTTGGTCCAGAAATCGATCGAAGTGCCATCTCGCACATTAAAAAGTTAACTCTCCAACTCTATGGAGAGATTGCCCCCACTGCGGCCGATGTTTCGGCGCTTGCAGAACGTGTGAAATGGGAGCGACCTCGCAGAACTTTTGGCAATCATCATGATTATGTTCACTGGATTGCACAAGAAGCGCAATGGCTCGGTTTTACCGGAAGAAATGCGCTTTCATCATTTGGAGAAAAATCATTAAGTGGTAGCGATGAAATCGGCATGGAGAAATTACTGCCAAAAGAGATTGATTACATCTTGATTCAGGGAGATAAC
>RFXN01000084.1 GCA_009921625.1 Candidatus Fonsibacter lacus
GGTTTTCCTGAGTTTCCTTTGAGGTAGGCAACAGCACCCATGCCAGCGCGACGTCCGAAAACAAGAAGATCTGAGAGCGAGTTGCCACCAAGACGGTTAGAGCCATGCATGCCGCCAGCAACTTCACCTGCAGCAAATAGCCCCTGAAGTCCTACGGCCGCTGCAGTATCAGGATCTACTTGTACGCCACCCATCACGTAGTGACAAGTTGGTCCAACCTCCATCGGTTGCTCAGTGATATCAACATCAGCAAGTTCTTTAAATTGATGCCACATACTCGGTAGTCGCCGTTTGATTTCATCCGCAGGCAAACGCTTAGAGACATCGAGGAAAACACCACCATGTGGTGAACCGCGACCAGCTTTAACTTCAGAGTTAATGGCGCGAGCAACTTCATCACGAGGTAGGAGTTCAGGTGGACGACGATTATTTGCTTGATCTTTATACCAACGATCAGCTTCTTCTTCGGTGTCAGCATATTTATCTTTGAATACCTCTGGAATGTAATTAAACATAAATCTTTGACCTTCAGAGTTGGTTAGAACGCCGCCATCTCCACGAACAGATTCGGTTACTAAAATTCCACGTACTGATGGTGGCCAAACCATTCCGGTTGGGTGGAACTGCACAAATTCCATATCAATTAATTTCCCGCCAGCACGAAGCGCGAGCGCATGGCCATCGCCAGTTCCCTCCCATGAGTTACTGGTGACTTTAAAACTCTTTCCAATTCCACCGGTAGCAAGAATTACCGCACCTGCTTCAAAGAGAATTTCTGAGCCACTCTCACGACGGTAACCGTAAACACCAGCTGCTGTTCCATTTTCGACGAGGACATCAGTGATAGTTACTTCGGCAAAGACTCGAATGTGCGATTCCATATCGCCATTGTTCTTTCCATCTTGCTGTTGCAACGCAACAATACGTTGCTGCATGGTGCGAATTAATTCAAGGCCAGTTCGATCACCAACGTGAGCTAATCGAGGGTACTCATGTCCACCAAAGTTACGTTGTGAAATCTTGCCCTCTTTAGTCCGATCAAAGAGCGCTCCCCACATTTCAAGTTCCCAAACTCGCTCTGGTGACTCTTTCGCATGTAATTCAGCCATTCGCCAGTTATTGAGAAACTTGCCACCACGCATCGTGTCGCGGAAATGAACTTGCCAATTATCAGATGAGTTTGCATTACCCATTGCAGCGGCAATACCACCCTCAGCCATAACGGTATGGGCTTTACCAAAGAGTGACTTACAAATAATGGCTACTTTAAAGCCTGCTTCACGTGCTTCAACAGCAGCACGTAGCCCAGCTCCACCGGCGCCCACTACAACTACATCATATGAATAGCGTTCGTTACTCATTTCACATTCCTTAGAAGAAGAAGTAATTCGTGATTGCACCAGTGGAAACTAACCGAACATATAGATCGGCGAGCGCTACACCAAAGAGTGAAACCCATGCGAACTTGGGGTGGTAGTGATTGAGCGTAGAAACATGCGTCCATAATTTGTAGCGAAGTGGATGCTTTGAAAAATGGCGAAGTCTGCCACCAACTGTATGGCGACAGGTATGGCAAGAAAGAGAATAGAGCCAGAGTAGAACCGCGTTGGTAAGTAACACCAGGGTACCTACGCTCATACCAAATCCACCATCTGCGCTATGAAACGCTAAGAAGGCGTCATAAGTGAGGATGACGTTGAAAACTAATCCTGCATAGAAGAACCAACGATGCGCATTTTGCAAGATGAGTGGTTGCTTTGTTTCACCTGTGTACTTTTTATGTGGTTCGGCAACTGCACAAGCCGGTGGTGATTGCCAGAATGATCGGTAATAAGCCTTGCGGTAGTAATAACAAGTTAAACGAAAACCAAGTGGGAAAATTAAAATTAAGAGCGCTGGTGATATTACAAAACCTAATAATGAAGCTGGTCCGAGTGAACCAAATAATTGTGATCCCGGAACACATGCATCAGAGAGGCAAGGTGAGTAGAAGGGTGAAATCAGTTCACCTTGTTTTACAAAATAGTGGTTATTTTCAAAAGCGCGAAACGTGGCGTAAATAATGAAACTGACCAGCACGAAGACTGTGATTGCAGGTTGAAGCCACCAACGATCTGTTCGAAGCGTTCGCTCTGTAATTGCCGCTCTATGCTCGGCATGTACTCCAGCCATCTTCCGCCCACTCTCTGTGCTCGTGACGAACGAGCCCTAATTTTCCCGCTTTTAGAGGGCGAGGGATTTGAACCCTCGAAGGTTTCCCTTGCCGGTTTTCAAGACCGGTGCACTCGGCCGCTATGCGAGCCCTCCACGGCAAAATCTACCGGAAAACCGAAGGCTCCAGCTAATTAAGGCCTCACTGGAATGCCCACCCACCATCACAGAGGATCGACTGCCCGGTGATGAAAGCAGCATCAGGGCTAACCAGGAATGAAACGAGGTTAGCGATATCGACTGGCATTCCCAATCGCTTCAAAGATTGTGAATCAAGAATCATTCGATGTAGCGCTGCAACATCGCCATACGCTGCTTGATCGGGAGTTGTAATTGCACCCGGAAGAATGGAATTGACTCGAATTTCTGACGGACCAAGTTCGCGAGCGAGCACTCGACTTAATCCAATAAGTGCAGCTTTGGCCGCTGTGTAATGGCTATTGCCTTCCATACCGATTGCTACGCGAATAGAAGAAATGTTGATAATGCTTCGAAAAGTCCCTTCGTTACTATATTTATCGAAAGCTTTACAACAAAGAAAAACGCCTTTTAGATTTGTATCAGTAACTTCATCCCATGCTGCTTCATCAATTTCACGAAAGGTTATTGCTGATGCAACTGATGTTGCTGCGTTATTTACAAGTATTGATGGGGCGCCTAAATCTCTTTTCACAGAGCTAAACATCTGATCAACTTGAGCAACTTGAGAGACGTCACATTGATAAATCTCAGCTCCCAATAGCTGCGCCAATATTTCGGGAGGCGCCTGTTACTATCGCGCTAGTTTTCAAAGAGGTCACAGCCCTACTCTCTGACAAATACCCAAGTTGGGCAAGGATTATCAGTTTTCCGTAATGCGGATATGCTTCCACCTTCCGGTACATTTATTAAATTAGCTGAAAAGCCAGGGGGGTAATGAGTTCTTCAGAGCGCGACCGAATTCAGGTCTTACAAAAGGCGATGGATATTCTCACTGTGCTTATTGACGGCCCCGCATCAGTGCGTGTCCTCGCTGAACGAACTGGCGTTACTAAGCCTGCTGTCTATCGCATCTTGCACACTTTAGAAGAACGAAATTTTGTTACTCGAGACGAAAACCTGCGGGAATATGTCATTGGTGATTTTCTCATTGGGATGTCAAATAAACATGAACAGTCAATTAATCTTCCTCGACTCGTCACACCATATATGGATGCGCTGCTTAGGAAATTCGATGAGACGGTAAATCTTGGCATTCTCGATGGCACAAAAATTAAATATCTCCACTCTTTAGAAAGCAGTCAACGTCTGCGCTCATTAGATAAAGTGATTAAGAAACTCGACTTGAAATCGCAAACTGATCGCACCATCACTAGTGAAAAAGAGCTCCTATCTGCAATTACACGCGCAAAAAAGATTGGCTTTGCTATCGATGATCAAGAAAATGAATTGGGTTCTCGATGTGTGGCTGTTGCCATTACAGATAAAAGTGAAAAAGCATTATGCGCTTTGAGTATCACAGGACCAGCTTCACGTATGTCTACTGAGAAGATAAGAGTTATCGGAGAGAGTTTAAAATTAATGGCAAAGCAATTAAACACCAAGCTTAAGTAGCGCTTCTATTACTTGCGCAACACCATCATCATTACACTCAGGTGCGATCCCAGTTGCAATTGCGTGAGTAGCGGGATGCCCAGTTTTCATTGCATAAGATCGACCAGCCCAGGCAAGCATTGAGAGGTCATTTGGATTATCACCAAATGTAACAGCGTCATCTTTTGAGATTCCCAGTCGCTGAGCTACCTTCGCTAACGTACTTCCCTTACTCACTCCATGGGCTGAAATCTCTAAGAGCGATTCATTAGGGTTTGAGTGAGTGACTGTTAAGA
>RFXN01000085.1 GCA_009921625.1 Candidatus Fonsibacter lacus
CAGGCTCACAAAAGGCAGAGGGCGAGAGTAACGGAATCACTCTCGCCCGGTCAAAACGGCCTTTTCTGCTTTACTAATTGGGGACTAATTGCGGACTAATTACATGGGTGTAATTAGTAACGAATTAGTGGATCAGTATCGAGGAACCTCAAAATCATCGAGGCGAACGGCCTCCCCCGAGCCTTGGCTCTCAAATGGGGTGAAGTCATACTCCTGATAATTGGCGTAGACCGCAGCCTTCGCCTCTTCAGTCGCCTCAACACGGACATTTCGATAGCGAGCCAAACCGGTACCGGCTGGGATCAACTTACCGATGATGACGTTCTCCTTGAGACCAACGAGGTTATCTCGGCGCTCGCCGAGGGCGGCATCGGTGAGAACTCGAGTGGTCTCTTGGAAGGAAGCAGCGGATAGCCAGGACTCAGTTGCAAGTGAAGCCTTGGTAATACCCATCAACTCAGCGCGACCGCTAGCTGGGGTTCCGCCATTGGCAACAACGCGACGGTTCTCGGTCTCGAAGCGAACTCGCTCAACCAACTCACCTGGAAGGAAGAGCGTGTCCCCTGCTTCCAAGATGGTGATGCGCTTAAGCATCTGTCGAACGATGACCTCGATGTGCTTATCGTGAATCGCAACGCCTTGAGTGTCATAAACCTTTTGGATCTCTTCCACAAGGTGAACTTGCGTCGCGCGTGGTCCAAGGATTCGAAGAACATCCTTTGGATCGATTGTTCCAGGGATGAGCTTCTGTCCTACCTCTACGCGATCGCCATCATTAACTAATGGTTTGCGATTACGTGGAATTGGGTAAGCAATCTCTTCATTTCCATTATCTGGAGTGATGACGATTCCTCGAAACGAATGCGGCCGGCATGCTCTGCAATTGGCGCTTTCGCTTTTGGTTCGCGAGCTTCGAAGAGTTCAACAACGCGCGGTAGACCATGGGTGATATCACCTTGAGTTTGAGCAGCGCCACCGGTGTGGAAGGTACGCATTGTTAATTGCGTTCCAGGTTCACCGATTGATTGCGCAGCGATAATTCCTACCGCTTCGCCCACATCAACGAGATGGCCCGCAGCAAGTGAACGACCATAGCAGGCCGCACATTGACCAACTTTGCTCTCGCAGGTTAGAACTGAACGTACCTTTACCGATTCGATTCCAGCTGCAAGCAGACGTTCGATGAGTTCATCACCGAGATCGGTATTGGCAGTGCCGATAACTTCACCATTTACGACGACATCTTCAGCGAGGTTTCGTGAATAGACGGAGTACTCAACGTTCTTTAGGCGAACAAGTTCTCCTGATTCATTACGTCGAGCAATCTCAAGTGTTAGACCTCGATCAGTACCGCAATCCTCTTCACGGATGATGACATCTTGAGCCACATCGCAGAGACGACGAGTGAGGTAACCGGAGTCCGCAGTACGAAGAGCGGTATCGGCAAGACCTTTACGCGCACCGTGTGTGGAGATGAAGTACTCGAGTACTGAGAGGCCTTCGCGGAAGTTTGACTTAATCGGACGAGGGATAATTTCACCCTTTGGATTAGCCACCAATCCACGCATACCCGCGATCTGACGAACCTGCATCATATTTCCACGAGCACCTGAGAAGACCATCATCCAAACTGGATTACGACGTGGGAAGTTTTTCTCCATTTCGGCAGCAACTTCATTAGTCGCCTTGGTCCAGATTTCAATGAGCTCTTGGCGACGCTCATCATCTGTAATAAGACCTTGCTCGTACTGCTTCTGCACGCGCTCGGCATCAGACTCGTAACCATCGAGAATCTTCTGCTTATTAGGAGGGGTCACAACATCTTCGATACCGATTGTTACACCGGCGCGAGTTGCCCAATAGAAACCGAGAGCCTTAAGGCCATCAAGAGTCGTTGCGACATCAACCTTTGGATAACGCTCTGCAAGAGTATTAACAATTGCACCAAGTTGCTTCTTCGTTACATCTTCCTCTACATAAGGGAAGTCAGCAGGTAGCGCTTCATTAAAGAGTGCGCGACCAAGTGTGGTATCACGAATTGCTTCATTGATACGAATTTTCACCTTCGATTGGAGCGAGAGTGAACCTTGATCAAAGGCCATGATCGCTTCAGCGGTTGATGAGAATGCACGTCCTGCACCCTTTTCGCCCTCGCGAAGTTGGGTGAGGAAGTAGAGGCCAAGAACCATGTCCTGTGTAGGCGATGTGATCGGACGACCATTTGCAGGAGAGAGAATGTTGTTGCTTGAGAGCATCAAGATTCTCGCTTCGGCTTGCGCCTCTGCAGATAGTGGAAGGTGAACGGCCATCTGGTCACCGTCGAAGTCCGCGTTGAACGCAGTACAAACGAGCGGGTGAATCTGGATTGCCTTGCCTTCGATGAGTTGTGGTTCGAAAGCTTGGATACCTAAACGGTGGAGCGTTGGTGCGCGGTTAAGTAGCACTGGGTGCTCGGCAATTACCTCTTCCAAAACATCCCAAACCACAGAACGGGCACGTTCAACCATTCGCTTTGCAGATTTAATGTTCTGCGCATGGTTCAGGTCAACAAGGCGCTTCATTACAAATGGCTTGAAGAGTTCAAGCGCCATCTGCTTTGGCAGACCGCATTGGTGCAACTTCAATTGCGGACCAACAACGATTACTGAACGGCCAGAGTAATCAACGCGCTTTCCGAGGAGATTCTGACGGAACCGACCCTGCTTACCCTTGAGCATGTCGGAGAGTGATTTGAGCGCACGATTACCAGGACCAGTTACTGGACGGCCACGACGACCATTATCAAAGAGCGCATCAACAGCCTCTTGCAACATACGCTTTTCATTATTAACGATGATCTCTGGAGCGCCAAGATCTGCAAGACGCTTCAAACGATTATTTCGGTTAATTACTCGACGATAGAGATCGTTGAGATCTGAAGTCGCAAAACGGCCACCATCGAGTTGAACCATCGGACGAAGATCAGGTGGAATCACTGGAACTGCATCGAGCACCATTGATGCTGGTGAATTTGAGGTGTTAAGGAAGGAAGAGACAACGCGAAGTCGCTTTAGCGCGCGAGTCTTCTTCTGTCCTTTGCCAGTTGCGATGATCTGACGGAGATTAATTGCTTCAGCTTTGAGATCGAAAGTCTCAAGTCGGTGCTTGATTGCTGCAGCCCCCATCTGACCTTTGAAGTACATGCCAAAGCGATCACGCATCTCGCGATAGAGCTGCTCATCACCCTCAAGATCTTGAACCTTGAGATTCTTAAAGCGCTCCCAGACCTCTTCTAGGCGATCGAGTTCACGTTGTGAACGATCGCGAAGTTGTTTGATTTCGCGCTCTGCCTGCTCGCGAACCTTTCGGCGGATATCTGACTTCGCCCCTTCGTCTTCAAGCGATGCGAGATCGGCCTCAAGTTTCTTTTGGCGGGTGTCGATATCAAGATCACGCTTGGTTTCGATCTTCTTTTTATCGGAGGCAATCTTCTTCTGATTCTGCTCGAAATCTTCGTGGCGAGCTTCGGCATCAACTTCTGTGATCATGTAGGCCGCAAAGTAGATGACCTTTTCTAGATCTTTTGGCGCTAGATCAAGAAGGTATCCCAAACGACTTGGCACTCCTTTGAAGTACCAGATGTGCGTTACTGGTGCAGCAAGCTCGATGTGGCCCATTCGCTCGCGACGAACTTTTGCTCGAGTTACTTCAACACCGCAACGTTCGCAGACGATTCCCTTAAATCGAACGCGCTTGTACTTACCGCAGTAGCACTCCCAATCGCGGGTAGGCCCGAAGATTTTCTCATCGAAGAGACCATCTTTTTCTGGCTTCAGTGTGCGGTAGTTAATGGTTTCAGGCTTCTTGACTTCACCATGTGACCAAGTGCGAATGTCATCAGCAGAAGCAAGACCAATCTTCAACTCATCAAAAAAGTTGACATCTAACATAGGTATCGCCTC
>RFXN01000086.1 GCA_009921625.1 Candidatus Fonsibacter lacus
ATGCAACTCGCGGTGACTTTATTGAAGGTGCTAATAATTTCACAACCCCTGCTGATCGCTTTAGCGCAAACTTGGTCTGGCTAGGTGAAGAAGAGTTAATTCACTCTCGCTCTTACTACCTAATTAACGGCTCTTCAATGGTTTCCGCAACGATAACAACTATTCGCCACCGAATCGACATTAATAGTGGCGAGCATGAATCAGCTAGAACTCTTGCAATGAATGAGATTGGTTTAGTGGAGATTGCTACTGATTCTCCCATTGCACTAACTAAATACTCTGAGAACCGGATATCAGGTAATTTTGTAATTGTAGATCGAGTAACTCTTAACACTATCGGTGCTGGAATGGTTGTCCACGCTCTTAGGAGAGCATCCAATATCACTAAACATGATTACGACATTAACAAAGCTACTCGCTCTCAACAAAAAGGTCAGAGAGCTAAAGTAATTTGGATGACGGGACTATCTGGCTCTGGAAAATCAACCATAGCTAATGCTCTTGAGAAAGAACTATTTACTAAAGGGATTCATAGCTATGTATTGGATGGCGATAATTTAAGGCTTGGGCTAAATAAAGATCTTGGTTTCACAAAGGAAGATAGGGCAGAAAATGTCCGCCGCGTTGCAGAGGTTGGCAAACTAATGGTTGATGCCGGTCTTGTTGTAATTGTTGCTTTAGTAAGTCCATTTAAAGTAGATCGAGATCATGCAAGAGAGATTTTTGATTCTGGTGAATTCATTGAAGTCTGGGTGAAAACCCCAGCTGAAATATGTGCTCAAAGAGATCCAAAAGGGCTATATAAGAAGGCTAGAGAAGGTAACCTGCCTAACCTAACTGGAGTGGGTCAAGATTATGAGGCGCCAACATCGGCTGAGTTAATCCTTGATGGCACTACAGATATCGCTTTAAATGTAGAGACACTGATGAAAGAAGTTCTGTGAACTGGCTCTTTTTTGCACTCGCTGGGTCAATTGCCCAATTAATAGATGGCGCACTTGGCATGGGCTTTGGTCTTACTAGCTCAACTCTACTTCTCACTTTCGGAACATCGGCGGCAGTGGCATCAGCAGCGGTTCACGCCGCAGAGATTGGAACCACTTTGGCATCTGGTGTTTCACATTGGCACCGTGAAAACGTTGATTTTGAAATTCTAAAACGCCTAGCAATTCCTGGAGGTATTGGTGCATTTGCTGGGGCGACATTCTTATCCTCCATTGATCTAAGTGGCGGAACAATATTTATCTCAACAATTCTTCTCCTACTTGGATTCGTTCTCTTGTATAGAAATGTTTTTCAAGCTAATATAAAACCAAATATTGCCGAACTTGATAATCCTAAATACCTAACATTCCTAGGGGCTACTGGTGGTTTTATAGATGCATCAGGTGGCGGTGGCTGGGGACCGATAGTTACGCCAACTCTTCTTGCCACTACAGAGCATGAGCCAAGAAAAATCATTGGAACAGTTAGCGCTGCTGAATTTATCGTTGCAGTTTGTGCCAGCGTTGGTTTTCTCGCCAATATTTCTCGTCTTGATATTGATTGGTCGGCAGTTGGTGGCCTTGCTTTAGGTGGCGTTCTTATGGCGCCAATCGCAGCAAAATTAGTCTCTGTTGTTCCTAGAAGACCACTTGGTATCGCAGTTGCTACTGCAATTATTGTTATTAACGGTGTGCGCTTAGTTACTACTTAGTGGATTAGCTTCCATCTTTCTTAAGGTCTCAATTCGCTCTTGAATCGGAGGATGGGTGGCGAATAATTTAGAAGCTGCTGAAGCATCAAGTGGAGATTCGATATAGAAGTGGGCAACAGCGCTTGATCGAGCTTCAACTACTGTGTTATCCCTAGCTAATACTTCAAGTGCTGATCTAAGCCCTGCTGGGTTTCTGGTGAATGAAACAGCTGTGGCATCAGCAAGTGATTCTCTGCGGCGAGATATTGCTGACTTCAATAGCGTTGCTGCAATTGGAGCGAGAATTAAAGGAATAATGGCGAGAAATATTGGCATCTGATTCTGATGGCTCCTACTTCTTCCGCCGCCAAACCAGAGCATCCTCATCAAAATATCAGATATCAAAGCAATGATCCCTGCAGTTGTTGCAGCTACTGCTGAAACTAAAGTGTCTCTATTAGCAACATGAGCCATTTCATGGGCTGTTACACCTTGTAATTCATCGCGATCCATTGACTCTAGTAATCCAGTGGTAAAAGCAATAAGAGCATTCTCTGGATTTCGTCCAGTTGCAAAGGCATTAGGGGCTGGATCATTAACAATTGCCACCTTAGGCATAGGAAGGCCAGAGGCAATCACAACTTCATTGACTACATTAAATAAATTTGGATTATCCTCATAGCTAATTACTTTCGCTCTAGTCATTTTTAATACTAACTTGTCTGAAGCAAAATATGATCCCCAGACTGAGACTAGAGTGATAAGAACTGCAAGTGGTATTACTCCAGCGCCAGTTCCACCAAAGTAGGTGATTGCAACATATGAGATACACCAGACCAAAACTGCCATGAAAAAGAGCAGAAAGAAGGTCCTTCGTTTATTTACTGATTCAAGCGCGCGAAAATCTGCCATTTACCTAGAACTTAACATTTGGAGCGTTTCGAACTGCTGGGTCATCAACTTCATAAAACTCCCTCTCCCCGACCTTAGCAAGGCCAACAAATAGAGATGATGGAATCGTTTTAACTGCAGTATTGAGGCTTCTAACAGTGTCGTTATAGAACTGGCGAGCAAAGGAGACTTTATTTTCTGTAGTTGCCAGCTCTTCTTGAAGCTGGAGGAAGTTAGTAGAAGATTTCAAATCAGGATAAGCCTCAGCAACAGCTAATAATCCACGCAGGGCGTTAGTTAGAGCGCCATCTGCCGCAGCAACTGCTGGAAGAGTGGATGCAGTAGTTGATGCCGCTCTTGCTTGCACAACTCTCTCAAATACTTCCCGCTCCTGTGTGGCATATCCCTTTACAGTCTCTACAAGATTAGGAATTAGATCTGCTCTTCGTTTTAATTGAACTTCAATCTGTGAAAAGCCTTCATCAACTTGGATATTAAGGCGAACCAATTTGTTATATTGAATAATGGCAAAGACAACAATGAAGAGAACTAGAGCTAGCGCAATTACGGTTATATCCATGGCTTAAATCTACTTAATTTTCTAAAACCCTGCTTGCCTACTTAATTTCAGTTTTATGGAAATTGAGCCAAGACTTGCTTGGCGTTGGGCCGCGCTGACCTTGATACCTCGAGCCATAAACTGCAGAGCCATAAGGATGCTCAGCGGTAGATGAGAGTTTGATGAGACATAACTGACCAATCTTCATTCCTGGATATAGCTTGACGGGAAGGTTTGCCACATTTGAAAGCTCAAGGGTTATATGACCACTAAATCCAGGATCGATAAAGCCCGCAGTTGAGTGGGTAAGCAAACCCAGGCGCCCTAAAGAGGATTTTCCTTCAAGTCTTCCAGCAATGTCATCTGGAAGAGTGATTACTTCATAAGTGGAAGCTAGAACAAATTCACCTGGATGGAGAATAAAGAAGTCATCAGGAGCAACAGCGACCTCACGAGTTAGCTCTGATTGTTCTAGTGATGGATCAATCACCTCATACTTATGGTTTTCAAAGACTCTGAAGAATCTATCGAGTCGAACATCAACACTTGATGGCTGAATCATCTTGGCCTCAAAGGGCTCAACCTGAACTCGTCCCGCCTTTATCTCTGCTGCAATATCGCGATCACTTAGTAGCATGGGCTCAATGCTATTGCTGCGGGCGTAGTGAAATGGCATCAC
>RFXN01000087.1 GCA_009921625.1 Candidatus Fonsibacter lacus
ATGTACCCCATGGTTCGCGCCCGCCTCGACAAGTCGCCCAAAGATGTTGCCGCCATGTTTGACCAAGTGGCAAAGCGGTATGACCTACTCAACGATTTATTAAGTCTGGGGAGAACAAAGGCATGGCGCAAGGTGGTGGTGCAGACGATCGCTCCTCGCCCCGGCATGCGGATTCTTGATTGCGCCGCTGGAACAGGATCGTCAACAGCGCCGCTCGCAGCGGCTGGAGCAGAGGCAATTGCCTCAGACTTCTCCCTTGGCATGTTGGAAGCGGGCGCCGCTCGCGAGCGAAGCTTGAGCTTTATCGCGGCCGACAACCTCGCCCTTCCCTTTGCAGATATGAGTTTTGATGTTGTAACAATCTCCTTTGGTCTACGGAATGTCGCAGATACCAAGCGGGCTCTTGAAGAGGGTTTTCGGGTCACTGCACCGGGAGGGCGCTTGGTCGTCTGCGAGTTCTCACACCCCACAAACCGCCTCTTCCGAGCAATCTACTTCCGGTATCTCATGCGAGCGCTGCCACCACTTGCCAGGGCCTTCTCCTCTAATCCAGAGGCCTATACCTATCTCGCCGAGTCGATTGAAGCCTGGCCTAACCAGAGCGCGCTCGCCGAAATTATTGGCCAAGCGGGCTGGAGTAGCGTCTCCTGGCAGAACCTCACCGGCGGAATTGTTGCGATTCACTCCGGCTACAAAGGCGGGTAAGAGGAGCTAAGGGTGGGTCAGATAACACCCGAGGTCGGTAATTAACTGGGCTAATGCCCCGTAAGATTTGAGGAAGTGGCGCCATGTGGCGCTCAACTTTTCAGGCTGGCAAGAAACGCATCAAAACGGATAAGGCTCAAGGGGGAGCGATGAATCCATATGTTCCGATTCTCGCAATCGGGGCTATTGGTTTTGGTTTCGCAGCAATCTCCGTTGTTGCCGGATATCTCACCGGCCCACGCCGTTATAACCGAGCAAAGGCTGAGGCGTATGAATGTGGCATCGAGCCAACTCCACCTGCAGCTGGCGGGGGACGTTTTCCAATCAAGTACTTTTTAACGGCAATGCTTTTTATTATTTTCGATATCGAGATCGTCTTCCTTTATCCATGGGCAGTCTCATTTGATCAACTTGGACTCTTTGGAATTGTTGAGATGTTCTTGTTCATCCTTACTGTTTTCGTCGCATACACCTATGTATGGCGCCGCGGTGGATTGGAGTGGGACTAATGGGTCTTGAAGAGAAACTTCCCAGCGGATTTGCGCTCACTACCGTAGAAAAACTTGTTGGCTACATGCGCAAGAACTCGCTCTGGCCAGCAACTTTCGGACTTGCCTGTTGTGCGATTGAAATGATGGCGGTTACAACTGGCCGCTATGACTTAGCTCGATTTGGCATGGAAGTTTTTCGTGGTTCACCTCGCCAAGCAGATTTAATGATTGTTGCCGGACGCGTTAGCAACAAAATGGCACCAGTGCTTCGCCAGGTATATGACCAAATGTCAGATCCAAAATGGGTTATCGCAATGGGAGCCTGCGCATCTTCGGGTGGCATGTTCAATAATTATGCGATTGTTCAAGGTGTCGATCACGTTGTGCCCGTGGATATCTATCTTCCTGGTTGTCCACCACGCCCTGAAATGTTGATGGATGCAATTATCAAACTGCATGAAGAGATTAAGAGCGCAAAACTTGGAATTAATCGTGCAAAAATTATCAAAGAAGTTGAGGCTGCTGCGCTCGCTGCTAAGCCAACAATTGAATTAAAAGGACTTCTTGCATGAGCGATATCGCAAAGCAAAATACGAGCGCTGAAAGCACCGGAATGTTTGGCGTTGCTGGCACTGGTGATACTTCAGGTTACGGTGGATTGCAGCGACGTAAGGTTCAGGTTGGATCAACTGAGCGACCATTCGGCGGATATTTCGACGATGTTGTCGATGGATTAGAGCGGGCTTATCCAAGTTTTAGCGATGCAATCGAGAAAGTAGTTGTTGATCGCGGTGAATTAACTCTCTATGTTCGTCGCGAGAAATTAAAAGAAGTTTCGCTCATCCTTCGTGACGACTTGAAATTTGAGATGTGCTTAGGGGTAAGTGGCGCACATTTCCCTGAAGAGAACGGTCGAGAATTACGAGCGCTCTATCCATTACTTTCACTAACGCGCAATCAACGAATTCGCCTTGAAGTTTCCGCTCCTGATAGCAATCCGCATATTCCCTCTGTCGTAGAGGTGTGGGCAGGAAATAACTGGCATGAGCGTGAGACATACGACATGTTCGGAATTATTTTTGATGGCCATCCAGCGCTCACTCGAATCTTCATGCCAGATGATTGGAACGGCCACCCACAACGTAAGGATTACCCACTTGGCGGTATTCCAGTGGAGTACAAAGGCGCAACCATTCCGCCGCCAAGCGAACGGCGGGTGTATCGCTAATGTCCCAGACAAGTAACACGTACAACTCAGCGCGCGAAACGACAGAAGGTCGAATTTATTCGGTTACTGGTGGCGATTGGGATGATCTCGTAACAGAGATTGGTTCAACTCAAGAAGAGCGCGTTGTGGTGAATATGGGGCCACAGCATCCATCAACACATGGAGTGCTCCGATTGATTCTTGAGTTAGAGGGCGAGACCGTTACTGAAGCTCGCTGCGGAATTGGATATCTACATACGGGTATTGAGAAGAACACCGAGTATCGCTCATGGACTCAGGGAGTTACTTTTGTTACTCGAATGGATTACCTCTCGCCAATGTTTAACGAGGCGGCATATTGCTTAGCAGTCGAGAAGTTATTGGGAATCACTGATCAGATTCCTGAGCGCGCAACGTTGATTCGCGTGATGATGATGGAATTTAATCGCATCTCATCGCACTTAGTCTGTCTAGGTACTGGTGGACTCGAGTTGGGCGCAATCACGCCAATGTTCTTTGCTTTCCGTGAGCGCGAAATGATTCTCGATATCTTCGAAATGGCATCAGGTCTGCGGATGAATACCGCGTACATCCGCCCCGGTGGTTTAGCTAATGATCTTCCTGAAGATGCGATTCCAAAAATTCGCGAAGCGGTAAAAACTATCCGCAAGAATCTAAAAGATAACGAGAAGATGCTCGTCGGAAATTCCATCTGGATGAAGCGCACAGCCGGAGTAGCCCACCTTGATCTCGCTGGTTGCATATCTTTAGGTATCACTGGCCCAGTGCTACGTTCAACTGGAATGCCATGGGATTTACGTAAAACGCAACCATATTGCGGCTATGAGAATTTTCAATTCGATGTGGTTACTGCAGATACCGCTGATGCATATGGTCGCTTCATGATTCGTGTTTACGAAATGGAGCAGAGCCTTCGCATCATCGAGCAGGTGCTAGATCGCTTAGAGCCAGGACCAATCATGGTCGGCGACAAGAAGATTGCTTGGCCATCTCAACTCTCTCTTGGCGGCGATGGGCTTGGAAATTCCCTCGATCACATTCGCGAAATTATGGGCACTTCAATGGAAGCGCTGATTCACCACTTTAAGTTGGTAACCGAAGGTTTCCGAGTTCCAGCTGGTCAAGTTTATGCAGCGGTGGAATCACCTCGTGGCGAACTTGGTGCACACATCATTTCTGATGGTGGCACTCGCCCGTATCGAGTTCATTTCCGCGAACCTTCATTTAATAATTTGCAATCAACAGCAGCAATGTGTGAGGGAAGT
>RFXN01000088.1 GCA_009921625.1 Candidatus Fonsibacter lacus
TCAGGTAAATGGTTTAATGTTGAGTCTTACGGCGTGCGTAAAGATACTGAACTGATTGATTATGACGAGCTGCGCAATCTTGCGATTCAACATAAACCAAAAATGATTTGCAGCGGCGCAACCGCTTATCCAAGTCTGATAGATTTCAAACGAGTACGTGAGATTTGCGACGAAGTTGGCGCAATCATGTGGGTTGACGCAGCACACTTCATCGGTTTAGTTGCAGGTAAGGCAATTCCTTCCCCAGTCCCATATGCAGATGTTCTTTCGTTCACAACTCACAAGGTGCTCCGTGGGCCTCGAGGCGGAATGATTCTCTCTAAAGCCGAACATGCTGCTGCAATTGATAAAGCAGTTTTTCCTGGAATGCAGGGTGGTCCCATCATAAAGAATGTTTGCAACCGAGCTACCAAAAATATGCAAAAGATGTGGTCGTCAACGCACAAGCTCTTGCAGCTGGATTGGTGGAAGAAGGGATGCGCGCGGTGTCCGGTGGCACTCAAACGCACCTGGCTCTGATTGATGTCCAAGCGCTCGGCGTTAATGGCAAAGAGGCTGATGAACGGTGTGAAAGCGCGGGTATAACCCTCAATAAGAATTCGATCCCATTTGATCCACAACCACCATCCATTACCAGTGGTATTCGCGTTGGAAGTCCATCAATAACGACTCAAGGGATGGGTGTGGCAGAGATGAGAGTTATTGCAACGCTTATTGCGCGCGCAATCAAAGATCCATCTTCGGCAGCGAAAATCGCAGGCGAAGTGAAGGATCTCTGTAATCATTTCCCTGTCTACCCAGAGCGTTAATGCGCGAGCACTTATTAATCCTCTTATTTAGTGGAGTATTTGTTTACTTACTTACTCCATATGCCCGCGTTCTCGCGCTTAAATTTGGCGCGGTAGCAAAAGTCCGTGATCGAGATGTGCATACAGAAGTCACCCCTAGATGGGGCGGCACTGCAATTTGGTTGGGAATCATGCTTGCAATTCTGATTTCTTCCCAACTTAATCTGTTGAGTAAAGCGTTTCAGCAAGATGAACAAATCAGAGGCATCTGTATCGCGACAACAATTATCTGTGTGTTGGGCATTCTTGATGATAAGTGGGGTGTAGATGCGATCACTAAGCTTGCCGGACAAATTCTCGCGGCTGCCGTCTTGGTTAACTTTGGTGTTCAGCTCCTCTGGTTGCCAATAAATGGCGTAACAATGTTGCCAACTTCTCTCGGGCAGCTTATAACTATCTTGATTATCGTTGTCACCATCAATGCCGTGAATTTCATCGATGGGCTCGACGGTTTGGCATCTGGAATTGTGGCGATAGCCGCCGGATGTTTCTTTGCTTTTGCATATTTATTATCTGTGGTTTACAACTTTGATCGAGCGGGTGCGCCATCACTCATTACCGCGATAATGGTCGGAGCATGTCTTGGTTTTCTACCACATAATTCCTATCCAGCAAAAATTTTTATGGGTGATTCTGGTTCGATGCTTCTTGGACTTTTGCTAGGAGTTGCTGCAATCACGTTAACAGGACAGATTGATGCAAATGCAATTGCGTCACAGAATTTTGCACCAACACTCGTTCCATTACTTCTACCTTTCGCAGTATTAGCGATTCCATCCATCGACTTACTTCTCGCAGTAATTCGAAGAACTCGTGCGGGGCGGTCACCATTTGCACCTGATATGGAACATCTTCATCATCGTTTATTAAGAAGGGGGCACACGCACCAGAGTGCGACTGTTGCGCTTTATCTTTGGACTGCGCTCATTGCAATACCAGTTTCTGCATCAGCCTTTATCGATTGGCGACTAAGCTTATTCGTTCCTTTCATTATTGCTATTCCTACGTTGACCTTTACTTTATACCGTTGGCCTTTTGGTAAACATTTGATGACATCTCAATCTGAGAGATAGTGATGAACTAGTGTTGAAATACCAAAGAGAATTTTTTTTGAGTTCCATGATTCCTGCGACAATTGTGGGTCTAGTAGGAACTGGAATTTCATCGCTATGGTTAGGTCGCCCAGGATTTATCGCAGGACTATTTGCAATTTTTCTGGTTTTCTTTTTTCTAGTAGTTCATTTATTAGTTGCTCTTGTCGCTCCTAAAGTTTCTCCAATTGCGATTATGGGACTTGCTTTGGGATCCTATTTTGTAAAAATTGTTGGACTCGTCCTTTGTCTACTTTTACTCAGACCTATTGATATGAATAATCGGGCGTTTGGCGTTATCGCCATTGCGACAACTACAGCATGGCTTGCAGGTGAAATTTGGTCGTTTAGTACTGCCTGGAGTAGGCGTAGTACTCGCCGGAAATAATTTCTGGTGATTCGGAGTACACTGTAAACATGGCATCTGATGATGGCGCATTCTGGTCGATCTTTTCTTACCTACTTTCGGGCCTTGTAGTTTGGGGCGGCATCGGTGCATTGATTGCTCATTTTTTTCACTTCAGATTAGCGCTACCTCTTGGATTACTCATCGGCATCGCGGCAAGTTTCTATTTAATATGGATCCGCTTTATTCGTCAGCGGTAAATAGTATGTGACGCGCTTGTTAATTATTAGGGTTTGGCACGCCACAGGGTTCAAGGCAGGACCCTCCCGGGTCTTGGCATGGGTGCATCTAGCCCAAGCCTTTGATTTTGCCTAATCTCAGGAATTCCTCTAGGTTATGCGTGGGTTGAAGCCCCTTTCCTTCCCTTGATTTTCAAGGGGGTTTCAACGACAGTCTTTTGAAAATTTATTCAAACGACCACGGTTGAGCGGTATTAGAGTGATTAAAGTGATTAAAGGGAGTGTACTAAGTGCTCAAACTGAGTGCCGAGCAGGGTGGATTTAATCCTCCCGGTGCAAAAGACTTTCAGTTTCCACCAATTTTCGGTGACAGTATTCTCTTCACAAAACCTGTATTTCTCTCTTTATTTTCAGTCATTTTAATTTCAATGTTTTTCATTGCTTCTTCTCGAAAAGCTGCCGTCGTTCCAGGTCGACTTCAGTTCGCTGGCGAAGCAGTTTATGGTTTTGTTCGGAATTCAATTGGCAAAGATGTTATTGGGCATGACTTCATGAAGTATGTACCTTTTTTATTCTCACTTTTTACTTTTGTCTTAGTAAATAATATTTTTGGGATCATTCCACTAATCCAATTTCCCACTATGTCTCGTATCGGTTTCCCTATATCCATAACAATTTTTGTCTTCATAGTTTTCCATTACGTGGGAATGCGAAAGCAAGGTGTGGGCAAGTATTTGAAAGATATTGCATTTATGCCAGACATTCCCAAGCCGGTTTATATTATTTTGACGCCAATTGAAATTCTTACCTACTTTGTTACCAGACCACTAACGCTTTCACTCCGTCTTTTTGCAAATATGTTTGCAGGCCACTTATTGCTATTGGTATTTACAATCGGTGGCGAACACTTGCTCCATGGTGACCTAATTCTCAAGATTTTTAGCCCCTTCTCTTTTGCATTTGCTATTGGATTATCCTTTTTTGAATTAGGCATTCAATGTCTTCAGGCATATATCTTTACTCTGCTGGCAGCTCTCTATATTGCTGGCGCATTGGCAGATGGTCACTAAAAATACATAACTAAGTTTGGCCAAAGGCAATTTTGG
>RFXN01000089.1 GCA_009921625.1 Candidatus Fonsibacter lacus
ATGGTTTTGGGAATGTTCGTTCTGCGCAACGCGCGTTTGCCAGACATGGACTAGATGCAGAAATAACTTCTGATAAAAAAAAGTGCATCGAAGCAAGTGGTCTGGTTATTCCCGGTGTTGGCGCATTTGCTGCATGCATGGATGGATTAGATCGAGTTGGCGCAGGAGCAATTATCGATGCTCGCTTAATAGCAAATAAACCTACGCTTGGCATTTGCGTTGGAATGCAAGTTCTTTTTACCACTGGTGTTGAACATGGACGTTCGCGGACAGGTTTATCTCAATGGCCAGGCAGAGTGGACCAACTGAAAGCCGAAGTACTGCCTCATATGGGCTGGAGCGAGGTGGAAGCTCCATCAGATTCAATTCTTTTTCGAGGGGTAGCCGATCAACGTTTTTACTTTGTTCACTCTTATGCGGTGCAACAGTGGGATCTTCCCGCATCAGATAATTTGGCGCCGGCAAAGATCACTTGGTCAAATTATGGTGGCGAGTTTATTGCAGCAGTGGAGAACGGCCCGCTGAGTGCAACTCAGTTTCATCCGGAGAAATCCGGAGATGCTGGAGCAACTCTTATCGAGAATTGGATTGCGACATGTCGTTGATATTACTTCCAGCAGTTGACGTTAAAGATGGCAAAGCGGTCCGATTAGTTCAGGGCGAATTGGAGCGCGAAACCAGTTATGGCGACCCGTTGGCTGCAGCGTTAGATTTTCAAAACGCAGGTGCAGAGTGGCTTCACTTAGTTGACTTGGATGCCGCCTTTGGCCTGGGTAGTAACCATCGAATCCTCGCTGAAGTTGTGGGAAAGCTTGATATTAAAGTCGAACTCTCTGGTGGTATTCGCGATGATCAATCTTTGGAACGAGCACTTGCAACAGGCTGCGCTCGGATAAATCTGGGCACTGCTGCACTGGAAAATCCAGAGTGGACTTCGGAAGTGATAAAAGAGCATGGCGATCGGATAGCGGTCGGACTTGATGTTCGTGGCCATACCTTGGCTGCCCGTGGCTGGACCCAAGAGGGTGGAAATCTATTTGAAACATTGACCCGTTTAGATCGAGATGGTTGCGCGCGATATGTCGTTACTGATGTTGCTAAAGATGGCACGATGCAAGGGCCAAATCTCGCGCTGTTGAAAGAGGTTGCAGCGGCAACAAAAGCGCCGATTATTGCCAGTGGGGGAGTTTCTACCCTTGATGATATTCAAGCGTTGCGAGAGTTAACGCCACTTGGCATCGAAGGTTCAATCGTCGGAAAAGCGCTCTATGCGGGCGCATTTACATTGCAAGAAGCGCTGGTCGTAGCGCAATGAGTAATCGTCCTTCAATTCGAATTATCCCGTGTCTCGATGTCACCGATGGGCGAGTTGTAAAAGGCGTTAATTTCACAAACCTGATTGACGCAGGCGATCCCGTTGAGATGGCGAAAATTTATAACGAAGAAGGCGCTGATGAGTTAACTTTTTTAGATATCACAGCAAGTAGTAGTAACAGATCTACTATGTATGACGTAGTTGCTCGATGCGCAGAAGAGGTATTCATCCCTCTTACTGTTGGCGGCGGAGTTCGCACAGTTGATGATGTAAACAGTTTGTTGCGAGCTGGCGCCGATAAGGTCTCTGTTAATACTGCAGCGCTGGCTCGGCCAGAACTTATCAACGAGATAAGCGAAAGATTTGGTTCACAAGTATTAGTTTTATCGGTCGATGCGCGTCGCGCTAATACGCCTAGCGGATTTGAGGTAACTACACATGGCGGGCGACAAAGTTCGGGCGTTGATGCGATGGAGTGGATTGCAGAGGGAGTGCGCCGTGGAATCGGTGAGGTGCTCCTTAATTCGATGGATGCAGATGGCACTCGATCGGGATATGACACCGAAATGATTTCGCTGGCGAAAAAATATTGTCGAACGCCATTAATCGCCAGTGGTGGCGCGGGATCACTCTCGGATTTTGAGAGTGCGATTGAGGCCGGGGCAGATGCGCTCCTTGCTGCCTCCGTCTTTCATTTTGGCACTTTCCGTATCGGCGAGGTTAAGGGTTATCTTCGAAATCGCGGCTACATCATCCGATGAAATAGGGGAGAATGAGCCAATGGGAATAAGTCATCCGCTGCCAGAAGCGCTCGCCCAACGGCTTGCCACTCCCGACGCGCTCGTACCTGTCATTGTTCAAGAAGCGACAAGCGGTGAAGTCTTAATGCTGGCATGGATGAATCTCGAAGCGTTGACGGAATCAATTAGCACTGGTCAGGCAACCTATTGGAGTCGAAGTCGTGGCGAGCTTTGGATAAAAGGGGAAACCTCTGGCAATACTCAGCAAGTGGTATCCATCGACAATGATTGCGATAGCGATGCGCTTTTAATACGAGTAGTGCAAACTGGAGTGGCTTGCCACACCGGAGCTCGAACTTGTTTTGGTGAACGGCTCATCTGATGCGCATCGAAGATTTTCGCCAATTTGCCACGGGCCACACCGTTATTCCGGTCACTCGAACTTTTCTTGCCGATACCGAAACTCCATTGAGTATTTATACAAAGCTTGCGAAAGAACGTCCCGGCACCTTTCTCCTTGAGTCTGCTGAGAATGGCCGTACTTGGTCTCGATATTCATTTATCGGAGTTCGTAGCGAAGCAACGTTAACCGAACGCGATGGCGTTGCAAGGTGGAGTGGAGTGAAACCTGCGGGAGCGCCCGAGGGGATTGACCCAATCGCTGCGCTTGAAATTACCACCACGCATTTACGAAGTTCCAAGTATTGCAAAAGATGATCTACAAGTACCTGAGATTTCATTCATGCTTATCTCTGATTTGGCGATATTTGATCATGCAACCGGAGTGGTAACGCTTATCGCAAATGCCATTAATTGGGATGGTAGCGATGAACGAGTCGATGAGGCGTACCTAGATGCGGTCGAACGTCTAAATCGGATGCAGCAGGATTTAACTAGTAGCGCACCGAGTGAGATTTCATATAAAGATGAGAAATCAGAGCCAAAATATGAGCGGAAGACCAGTTCTGCCGAATATTGCGCGGCCGTTGCGAAGATTAAAGGGGAGATACTCGCGGGAGAGGCTTTTCAAGTAGTCCTCTCACAGAGATTTACGACAGAGATAGATGCGAGCGCACTTGATGTATATCGCATGTTACGACGACATAATCCAAGCCCCTACATGTATCTCCTTCGCTTTTCCGATGGCATTGATGTTGTCGGGTCAAGCCCAGAAGCATTAGTGAAAATTTCTGAGCGAGTGGCGATGGTCCATCCGATAGCGGGTACTCGTCCGAGAGGCAGGACTGCCAAGGAAGATAATCAACTTGCGCAAGAGTTACTTGCCGATACCAAAGAGCGCGCTGAACATCTCATGTTGGTAGATCTTGGCCGCAATGACCTTGGTCGAGTCTGCAAGGCAGGAAGCGTTGAAGTTATTGAATTTATGAATATTGAAAAGTACTCACATGTAATGCATATTGTTTCGACTGTAACAGGAGAGTTAAATGATGGCGTCTCTGTTGTGCAGGCACTCTGCGCGGTATTTCCTGCAGGGACGCTCTCAGGCGCACCAAAGCCGCGAGCGATGGAAATCATCGAGGAGCTAGAACCAACCAGACGCGGTCTTTACGGTGG
>RFXN01000090.1 GCA_009921625.1 Candidatus Fonsibacter lacus
CCTTTTTGGCACCTGCGTAATCGCCCATTCGAAGTCGAGTTTGAATTTCACCACCGGGACATCCGGTAGTTGCTATGAGCCCACCTGAATATTGCTGTAACAATTCCCGATCCATACGCGGCTTGTAGTAATACCCTTCCAATGAAGCAAGCGATGAGAGTTTGAATAGATTGCTCATGCCATTGTTGTTATGAGCGAGGATGGTCATGTGGGTGTACGCGCCACCACCAGACACATCATCTTCGCCACCTTCTGCCCACTTCACCCGCTTACGATCGTGACGTGAACCAGGAGCGATATATGCCTCAATGCCGATGATCGGCTTTACGCCAACAGCTTTTGCGCTCTTGTAAAACTCGTAGGCACCGAAAAGATTTCCATGGTCAGTTATGGCAATTGCGCGCGCATCTGGATTGTCAACTTTCGCGACCTCGCCCACGAGCTCCTTTACCCGAGCGGCTCCATCGAGCATGGAGTACTCGGTATGCACATGGAGGTGGACGAAATCGTTGGTACTCACGGTTGGGAAATGTAGCGCTTTGCTCAGGAAGGGTTACGTAGGCTGGCTAAAGCGCTCGCCAAGTCGGCGGGATAGGCGCTGATAAAGCTCACCTCCTGGCCACTACCCGGGTGGGTGAAGGTCAATTGGTGGGCGTGGAGCCACTGGCGAGTGAGGCCTAGAGACTTGGCAAATGCAGGGTCTGCCCCATACATCAGATCTCCAACCAAGGGATGACGGAGCGCAGCAAAGTGGACTCTTATTTGATGAGTACGTCCAGTTTCAAGTTCCACCTCAACCAACGTTGCACCGGCGAAGCTCTCGAGCGTTTGGTAATGCGTGATGCTCGGCTTGCCATCTGCAACAACTGCAAATTTAAATTCATCTCGTGGATGGCGATCAATTGGCGCATCAATAGTTCCACGCGTGGGATCTGGATGACCTTGGACAATGGCATGGTAAATCTTTTTTACCTGCCGTGAGCGAAATTGTTCTTTTAAAGAAATGTATGCCTGATCAGATTTGGCAACGACCATCAATCCTGAAGTCCCCACATCAAGGCGATGGACAATCCCTGCTCGCTCCGATGGGGCAAGTTGAGAGAGTGAAACTCCCCGAGCGGTTAACACGCCAACAACAGTTGGCCCGCTCCATCCAATAGATGGGTGAGCTGCCACACCTAATGGCTTATCGATTACCAGAATATCTTCATCACTATGAACAATATGTAGCTCAGGAATATCTGCGGTATCAAGTTCAACTCCACGTGAACTCTCTTGAATAATCTCAATCTCAATGAGATCACCGGCTGCCAATCGAGCAGATTTATCAACCCGTTTGCCGTTGACAAAAATTCCACCACGCTCGGCTGCTGCTGCAACCATAGTTCGGGATAGACCTAAAGCGCGAGCAAGCGCTGCATCTACACGCTCACCATCAAGCCCCTCTGGTATCTCCAATGTCCGCGTATGCGTGCTCATCTCTCACTCATCTCTCACTCATCTCTCACGCCGCGGTAATTACTTCCTCGCCACGAGAGAAGAGCCATCGCAAAAACTGATAGTACGATTGCGGAATCTGCAATATTAAAAAGCGCCCAGTGAGGCAAGCCAATCCAATCAATGACGTGGCCTTGAAATATTCCGGGCTCGCGAAAAATTCGGTCGGTGAGATTGCCGAGAATCCCACCCATTAACCCACCCCATGGATAGCTCCATGCGCGAACGGCAACTTTTGAGATTTTTAGAAATAGGTAGAGCAAGACGGCGATACTAATTATGGACAAAAGAAATGTTGCAGCAGTAAATGAACTAAATGCTGCACCCGGATTACGCGCAAACTCCCATCGCAAGAATCGCCCCAGAATGTTTTCAGCTGGGTATTGAGCTGGTTTACCTTCGAGCGTCGCCACCGCCCAGATTTTTGTTATTAAATCGAGAAGATAAACGAAGAGCGCCGTGCTAAAAATCGCCCATCGATGATTACTCATTATTACTAAGGGCGCGAATTAGCGTCGCTCCTCTTTCTGTTTGCAGAGCATGCAGAGAGTTGCGCGTGGAAAGACCTGGAGTCGAGCCTTACCGATGGGATTTCCGCAGAGTTCACACTTTGTGTACGTGCCAGCTGCCATCCGGGCAAGGGCTAACTCTGTTTGCAGAACAAGATCTTGGGCGTTGTATACAAGAGAGAGTTCATGTTCGCGTTCAAATGTCTTTGTTCCAGCATCTGCTTGATCATCTCCAGCGCCATCGGAAGAATCTTGGAGAAGTTCTGCCGCTTGAGCTTCAGCCGAAGCGAGCTCATGTTTGTACGTTGTCAAATCTTTTATTAGCCGAGCCTTCATCTCTTTAAGTTCATCCTTGCTCCAGGGATTCTCCGCGCCAGAGACGATTAGTGGCGTTGGTATGTCACGAAGAGGTTTGAGGGCGTGCTTACTCTTTCGCTCAATTTTTGGCGGCGGCGGAAGTAGCAGTCGACGTTGAAACCCATCGTTGGCAGCGCTGTTTGACGTTGTTGTACTTGAGGGAGGCGATGATGATCCAGCTGCGAGGGCAGCGCTCGCTTTCCCTTTACCCTCCTTCGTCGCAGGCGCAGATTTGGCAACACCTTTCGCAAGCGCAGGTACCGCTTTCGCAAGAGCGCTCTTTTTAGGGAATGGTCGCCCCTTACTTGCTGAAGCGGACTTGGTCGGTGCTTTTTTGGTCGGTGCTTTTTTGGCGGGAGCCTTCTTGGCGGGAGCCTTCTTTGCCGGAACTTTCTTACCTGGTGATTTTTTGGCGGGAGCCTTCTTGGCGGGAGCCTTCTTTGCCGGAGACTTCTTAGCAGGTGCCATGGCCGAGAAGAGTAGCCCCTTTTTCGACAAATTTCGCACTCTAGGAGCGCTAAACTTACGGTAATCCTTAAGGTCAGACATAGCCTTGAGGGAGCCTTACGGCAACTGCGTTTGAATCGAGGCAATCACCTCGAGAGCAGATCGGAAGAATGGCTCGCAGAAGTGAACGCTGCCTGCGGCTTAGTAGAACCGAAATATGTCGCAAGTGATTTGAAGGGAGATTCTCCTTTCAAATAATGCAGGTGGTACCGCGGCTAGGAAGCTAGAACGGAAATAGCGCTCATAGTCGTCCTGCTCGTTGTTCTTTCATCACCAAGAGTTTCGACTCCACAAATTAGATGAGCCAGACGAGCCAGGAGCGCACGAGATATGAATTCCAACGCACAGATCGAATTTTGGAAGAGCGCTCAGATTTTTGAAAAGAGCATTGCAGCTCGAAACCTACCAGATGCGCAGCAATGGACTTTTTATGAAGGTCCCCCCACTGCAAATGGGTTACCGGGAACCCATCACATCGAAGCGCGAGTCTTTAAAGATGTCTTTCCTCGTTTTCACACCATGAAGGGTAAGTATGTCCCACGGCGAGCCGGTTGGGATTGTCATGGTTTGCCAGTGGAGCTCGCTGTAGAGAAAGAGTTGGGCTTCACCGGAAAACAAGATATCGAAAAATATGGGGTT
>RFXN01000010.1 GCA_009921625.1 Candidatus Fonsibacter lacus
TCGATTAAGGCAAATGCATCTAGCGCTAGCTGCTGAATTTCTTTTTCAATTTCACTTGGAATATTGGCTGGCACAATAAGTTCTGTTGAATTATCAAGATATTTTGCTTCGAAATCATAAAACTCATGGTTGCCAAGAATCCGAATCTCACCAACTCGCGAGGCGCGATCTCCCAATATGCCGCATTCAACTTCGCGTCCTGGCGCGAATGCTTCGATGAGAATTTTTTCATCGTAATCTTTTGCAAGTCGTACTGCTGCATCAAGCTCAGACCAAGATTTCACTTTACTTATTCCATTACTCGACCCGGCGCGTGAAGGCTTCACAAAAATTGGTAACGTAAATTCCTCTTGTATGCGCGCGGAAATCTCGCTTGTGAAACCCTGCCATTCACTCCAATAGAAGATATCAAAATCAACTGAAGGTATGCCTGCCTCCACAAACAACCGCTTGCAGGTCGCTTTATCCATTCCTATTGCCGAAGCGAGCACACCAGCCCCCACATATGGAATATCAAACATTTCTAGTAATCCTTGAATGGTGCCATCTTCACCATATGGACCATGCAAAACTGGAAAAATTAGATCAATCTCTAAATTTCTATTATTAGCAAAGATGCCGTCGCGATTAACAGTTACCATCGGGGCGCTCTCTGGCACCTTTGGTAACGAGCCATGAATAATTACCAACTTGTCCGTCAAGCCCTCTAAATAAACCCACTGTCCCGATTGAGTTATCCCAAGCGGAACGGGCTCAAATTTTTCGCGGTCAATTGCGGCAAGGAGACTGGCTCCAGAGAGGCAAGAGATGGAATGTTCACTACTTCGACCGCCACAGAGTACGCCAACGCGAACTTTTTTCTTGGATTCTGTGGCCACGTTATTAAGGGTACCGGCTCTTAATGCTCAGACCGAGTTGTGCGACTCATTAACTTGCGCACGACCTCTTTTGGTGGCAATCCATTGGCTACAACATCAACTACCGCTTCCACGATTGGCATATCAACGCCACGTTCACGTGCGAGATCAAGAACTGCAGGAGCAGATGAGACGCCTTCTGCCGTAGTTTTTGTTTCGGTTTGCGCCTGCGACAGCCCTAAGCCACGACCAAGTCGTTCCCCAAATGAACGATTACGTGAAAGTGGAGAGGAGCAGGTGGCAACCAAGTCGCCCATGCCTGCAAGACCTGCAAAGGTCATCGGATCGGCGCCAAGAGCAACGCCCAACCTCGTTGTTTCGGCAAGACCACGTGTAATCACCGTTGCTTTGGTGTTATCTCCCATCCCCAAACCACTAGCCATACCTACGGCAAGTGCCATCACATTCTTAATCGTCCCAGCGACTTCACATCCCACGACATCGGTAGAGGTATATGGACGAAAATATGGAACTGCTAATAGATTTTGAAGTTCTACAGAAATCTCTTCATTTGCCGATGCGATTACAACGGCCGCAGGCTCGCGCCTAATTATTTCACCAGCTAAATTCGGGCCAGTAACAATAGCGATTTGCTCTGGTCCAATGTGCAACTCCTCTTCAATAACTTCGCTCATTCGAGCATGTGTGCCGCGCTCCAAACCTTTAAGTAAGCTAACCAGAATTGCTCCTTTGGGTATCAACCCGCCCCAAGTTTTGAGATTTTCACGAAGGGTCTGTGCAGGAATTGCAAACACCACGACATTCGCCTGCGCTAGCGCAACTTCAGGATTCGTTGTCGCGCTAATTTTCTCAGGCAACATTGCTCCCGGATGAAATTTTGTATTGGTATGAAGCGCATTAATCTCATTAATCGTCTCTTGATTTCTACCCCAAATAATTACTTTATGACCATGAGCGCTATCAGCAACGATTTGAGCAAACGCAGTGCCCCATGAACCTGAACCCATAATTGCAAATTTCACAGTCACTGAGCACCTCCTTTTTCTTGGTTCCTTCTCTTTTCTCTCTTGTAATTGCCTACTCGAGGGAGTTCACTCAAAGCAGGATCAAAAGAAATTTCTGGCGCTCTTTCGCCGCGCAGCTCCTCCAACATTGTAGTGAGGGCGTTCATCGCGAAATCAGTCGCCTCTCTCACGGCAATGGGGTCATCTTCCTTGCCATACCACTTCGAAAAATCTAGCGGCTGCCCAGCCCAAACATGGAAAGTTTTCCGTGGGAAGAGTGAAATTTTCCGACCGTATGGTGGGAGCACATCTTGAGCGCCCCACTGCGCACAAGGAACGACCTTGCACTGTGCCAAAATGGCAAGCCGTGCAACTCCCGTCTTTGCCTTCATCGGCCAAATCCCGGGATCACGAGTGAGCGTTCCTTCTGGATAAACCCCCAGTAAATGACCTGCGTTTAAAAATGCAATGGCATGGTCGAGAGCCTGGCGTGCATTTGCGCTTTCGCGTTCAACGGGAACTTGTCCTGCTCCGCGCAACACTGTGCCAATAAATGGAATCCGAAAGAGCTCCGCCTTACCAAGAAATCGCGGTGCCCGTCCATTGTCATGGAGAAAGTGCGCGAAAACCAAGGGGTCAAGATAGGAGATGTGATTGGAAATACAAATTATTGGGCCGCTCTTGGGAATGTTTGCTACGCCACGCCAATCCCGCTTTGCAATCGCAAAGAGCAGTGGTCGAAGGAAGAACGCGGCAAAGCGAAACCATGGTGTGACACCGAGCGGATTACCTGTTGGTGGCGGGTAAGAAATAGCAATTGAGCCGGACTCCGAGGAATTGCCCGCTTGCTCAGCCATATCGAAACCCTACTAGCCTTCTGCGGTTAACTTCTCTTAAAAGACTGGGAGAGCTCAGCTCTCCAGAAACGCCAGATGGGAGCCGCGACCATCCGCGACCCCCACCCAGCGTTACAGTGAAAAAGAGCGAGTTATCTCTTCTTCTTTACAGCCTTTTTAGCGCCCTTCTTCGGAGCCTTCTTTGCTGCTTTCTTGGCGGCTTTCTTTGGCGCTGCTTTCTTTGCAGCCTTCTTGGGAGCAGCCTTAGCAACTGGCTTTGGGGCGGGCTTTGGCGCTGGCTCCATCTTTCGGGTACCAGCAACGATCTCCTTGAGCACCTTTGCGGGAGTAAAGCGTGCAACTGTCTTTGCCTTTACCTTTACTGGCTCACCAGTGAATGGATTGCGAGCGATGCGAGCCTTACGCTGAATTTTGCGGAACTTTCCAAATCCAGCAATGCTGACATCTTCGCCTTTTGCCATGTTACGAGTAATCGCATCAATCACGATTTCTACTGCATGGGTAGCATCTTTCCTGCTTTCATTGAAGTGTGGCATCAATGACTTGATGAACTGGGCCTTATTCATGAATTCCCCTTTTTTTTAAGTTTTGCATAAGTGTAAGAGTGAAAACTCCAACATTGAGCGCAAAAATACGTACCTAACGATAAAACGTCCAATACCGCGTTGGCGTGTCGGGAAAGAAAAAACCGAAAATTTTCCACTCTCAAGCAGACGTTGAGAGAGGTTTCCGCTTATTAACTTCGGGCGGGAAGGGTTTTCACCTTAAAATCAGGGCGTTTTTCCTCATAGTGAGCAATCGATTCGATATTTCGAAGGGTGAGCCCAATGTCGTCGAGACCTTCCATGAGGCGCCAGCGGGTGTAATCATCGAGTTCAAAACCCACTTTTTTACCGGCAAATCGGACTTCTCGCGCCTCCAAGTCGACCGCTATTTCAAGCGCTGGGTTTGCCTCAATGAGATCCCATAACTCTTCGATGACCGGTTGCGAAAGGATGACGGTAAGTAGCCCTCCTTTAAGTGAGTTATTACGGAAGATGTCAGCGAACCGACTTGAGAGTATCGCCTCAAAACCATAGTTCTGTAGCGCCCAAACAGCATGCTCGCGTGAGGAACCCGTGCCAAAATCTGGTCCGGCGACAAGGATCGTCGCTCCTTTATATTGCGGCTGATTGAGAACGAATTCCGGATCTTGTCGCCACGCGTTAAAAAGACCGTCCTCGAAACCTGATCGAGTAACCCGCTTTAAGTACTGTGCCGGAATAATTTGGTCGGTATCAACATTACTTCTACGGAGGGGGATTGCGCTTCCGGTATGTGAGATAAAAGCTTTCATTGTTACCTCTCCCCTTCCAAATCATCTGGACTTGAGAGCGTGCCACGAATTGCAGTTGCTGCTGCAACTAATGGGCTCACTAAATGAGTGCGCCCACCTTTACCCTGACGCCCTTCAAAATTTCTATTGCTCGTGGACGCGCTCCGCTCACCTGGTTGTAGTTGATCGGGATTCATTCCAAGGCACATAGAACATCCAGCTTCACGCCACTCTGCGCCTGCATCAAGAAATACTCTATGTAACCCCTCCGCTTGCGCTTGTTGTCGAACTCGAGCTGAACCAGGAACAACTAACATTCGAAGGCCCGATGCAATTTTTCTGCCCTTAATTATCTCTGCAGCGGCGCGTAGATCTTCAATCCGTCCATTGGTACACGAACCGAGGAAGACCGTGTCAATCTTTACAGATTTCAGCGGTGTATGAGCTTCAAGTCCCATATATTCCAGCGCACGTTCTGCAGCATTGCGTGCTCCCTCATCCGAGAAGTCACTTGGCGCAGGAACAAATGAATCAAGTGGCGCGCCCTGCCCTGGATTAGTTCCCCAAGTAACAAATGGCGAGAGCAAATTTGCATCAAGATCCACTTGAACATCAAAATGAGCATCGCTATCGGAGTAAAGGCTCTTCCAGTACTCAAGGGCGCGATCCCATTGATCACCTTCAGGCGCATGCGGACGTCCCTTGATGTAATCGAAAGTTGTTTGATCTGGCGCTATAAGCCCTGCTCGAGCCCCTGCTTCAATCGACATATTGCATATTGTCATTCGCGCTTCCATAGAGAGCGCGCGAATTGCGCTACCGCGATATTCGATTACATAACCTTGCCCACCACCAGTGCCAATCTTTGCAATGAGCGCCAAAATAATATCTTTGCTCGTCACCCCTTTGCGGAGCGTTCCCTCCACATTCACTGCCATCATCTTTGGCTTTGATTGCGGAAGAGTTTGCGTTGCCAAAACATGCTCAACTTCGCTGGTGCCGATACCAAATGCAAGAGCGCCAAAAGCGCCATGAGTTGATGTATGTGAATCGCCACAAACGATTGTCATACCAGGCTGAGTAATTCCTAATTGTGGGCCGACGACGTGAACAATTCCTTGCTCAATATCTCCTAGCGAGTGTAGGCGAATGCCAAATTCTGCAGCGTTTTTTCGAAGCGTATCTACTTGAAGCTTGGAGATTGGATCGGCAATTGGCTTATCGATATCGATTGTCGGAGTGTTGTGATCCTCAGTGGCTAAAGTGAGATCAGGGCGACGTACTTTCCGCCCAGCTAAACGAAGTCCATCGAAAGCCTGCGGGCTTGTCACTTCATGGATCAAATGTAAATCGATATATAAGAGATCAGGTTCGCCCGGAGCGCTATGTACGACATGGTCGCTCCAGATTTTCTCGGCTAAAGTCTTGCCCATCGCACCACTTCCATCGCTATTTTGGTGATGTTGAAAAATAATCATCTCAGATATTCATCTCACCATTTGAGATGCTAATATCATATCATGAAAAGTATCGTTGGCAGCGGGGTCGGTGTCCTTGATAAAGCGATTGCCATACTAAACGCGCTTGAGGCTGGTCCGCTCACACTAGCTGAATTAGTAGCCGCAACAAAAATCGCTCGCCCAACATGTCATCGTCTTGCTGTTGCCCTTGAACATCATCGCTTCATCGCACGTGATTTACATGGCCGTTTCACTATTGGTGCGCGTGAAGGTGAACTAGCACAGAGCGCTGGCGAAGATCGTTTATTAGTAATTGCTGGACCAGCGCTAACTGCGCTCCGCGATGCCACTGGGGAGAGTGCGCAGATTTATCGCAGGCAAGGAGATCTGCGACTCTGTGTTGCTGTTGCTGATCGACTCTCTGGCTTGCGCGATAGCGTGCCAGTGGGCTCGGCCTTAACGATGCAAGCAGGTTCTGCTGCGCAAATTCTTCTGGCTTGGGAAGAACCCGATCGAATTAGTAAAACCTTAAAAAATGCGAGATTTGATGCAGCTACTCTTACTGCAGTACGTCGACGCGGTTGGGCACAGAGCGTTGGCGAGCGCGAGGCCGGTGTGGCGAGCGTGTCAGCCCCAATTAGAGGTCCTCATAATCGAGTAATTGCAGCGGTAAGTCTGAGTGGACCGATTGAACGGTTAGGTAGACAACCCGGAAGAACTCATGCGGCGGCAGTTATTGCTACTGCAGCGCGCATATCGGAGTATCTCAACGGCAAGTAGTAAAAAATTCTTACCGTTTTTCTTTTCTAGGAGTAGCCCCGAAGGGATTCGAACCCTCGTAGCTGGCTTGAGAAGCCAGAGTCCTAGGCCGCTAGACGACGGGGCCATCTGTAACTTTCTATTTAGTTTTTGCTGGGGTACCAGGATTCGAACCTAGACTAACGGAATCAGAATCCGCTGGGCTGCCAGTTACCCCATACCCCACTACAGAGCAATCAAGGATACCTGTTCTTGGCCCCACCTTTAAATCGCAGCGAGCCGTGCTAACACCCGCTCACGGCCAAGAATCTCCATCGATTCAAAGAGCGGGGGTGAGATATGGCTACCGGTGACTGCAACGCGAATAGCGCTAAATGCGAGGCGAGGTTTGAGCCCCATCTCATCAATGAGCGCAGTGCGGAGTGCGACATCGATGGCGCCATAATCCCACGTAGCTAATGAAGTGAGAGCTTCCAGGGCTCGAGAAATGATTTTCTTCGAATCTGCACCAAGATACTTTGCAACTGACTCCGGATTGAGATCAACTTTTTCGGTAAATAGAAAGGCGAGCATCTCAGGAATCTCTGATAGCTTGATAATTCGCTCTTGAATTATTGGCAGCGCTTGGCGAACCACGCGCTCTTGCTCGCCAGTAATTGGAGTGGAGAGAACGTTCGCCCTTTGTAAGAAAGGTACCGCCCAGGTGTAAAAATCTTCAATTGAGAGGCCTCGAATTTTATCGCCGTTAATGTTCTCTAATTTCTTCATATCAAAGCGAGCTGGATTAGAGTTCACGCGTTCGATAGTGAATAGTTCAGTTAACTCTTTGAGAGTTAGATTTTCTCGATCATCCCCTGGCGACCAACCAAGTAACGCCAAGTAATTACAGATTGCCTCAGGCAAAAACCCTTGCTCGCGATACCACGCAATAGATGTTTCACCATTTCGCTTGGAGAGTTTGGCATTATCCGTTCCCATGACAAAAGGAAGATGCGCAAAGAGTGGATACTCCTCGGGTTTTACCCCCATCGCCTGATAGACACGAATTTGTCTCGGCGTAGAGGAGAGTAAATCCTCGCCGCGCAAAATATGTGTCACCTCCATCAACACATCATCAACAGCAACTGCGAGGGTGTAAAGCGGAGATCCATCTGCTCGCACAAGTACGAAATCAGGAACAAAATTATGATCGAAGGTGCAGTCACCGCGAATGACGTCAGTAAAGGTGGTGCTTCCCTCAGGCATCCGCATTCGAATAACTGGTGCTCGGCCTTCATCTTTATATCTATCAAAATCGCTATCACTAATTGCGCGACATTTACCGTCATAACCTGGCGCTTGGCCAGACTCTTTCTGCTCTTCTCTTCTTGCTTCTAACTCTTCTGGTGTGCAATAGCAATAATAAGCATCGCCCTGCTCGATGAAGCGAGCAGCCCAGTGCGCATAGATATCAAGACGCTCTGATTGCAGATATGGTCCGTGCGGTCCTCCAACTTCTGGCCCCTCGTCCCAATTAAGTCCTAACCATTTCAAGGTATCAATCGCGGCAGCGATGTACTCATCGGTTACCCTGCTGCGATCGGTGTCTTCAATTCGAAAAAGGAAAATGCCTCCGGTATGGCGAGCATATGCCCAATCAAAAAGGGCAGTGCGAATATTGCCTACGTGCAAATCACCAGTTGGTGATGGTGCAAAGCGAACTTTGATTGGCCGATTAGCCATGTGACACTGCCCGATTCTCTAAGATGCCGATTTTCTCGATAGAAATAGAAACTTTGCTCCCAACGGGAATGACGCCGACGCCGGCAGGGGTGCCGGTGAGAATTACATCGCCTGGCAGGAGCGTATACACCTGGGAGACGAAATTAATGATTGTTGGTATATCAAAAATCATTGAAGAGGTTCGATCGTTTTGGCGAAGCTCGCCATCCACGGAAGCTGAGATTGCTAAATCGCTTGGATCAATATCGGTCTCAATCCATGGTCCTAGTGGGCAGAATGTGTCAAAACCCTTTGCTCGCGACCATTGGCCATCAACCTTCTGTAAATCTCGAGCGGTAACATCATTTGCAATTGTGTACCCAAAAATTACATCGTTCACTCGCTCTTTTGGAACATCCTTACAAATTTTTCCAATGACGATAGCAAGTTCAGCTTCGTGGTCAACTTTCTGGCTCATACTTGGCCAGATAATTGCATCATCGGGACCAATTACGGATGTATTCGGTTTGATAAAGAGGACGGGTTGCTGTGGAACAGCGCTATCCATCTCTTTTGCATGATCGGCATAGTTCTTGCCAACGCAGACTACTTTGCTTCGCGGAATAACTGGCGCCAGAAGTTTCACTTTATCAAGCGAAACTTTCTCACCTGTCTTTATAATTCCAGCATAGAGTGGATCACCGCTCAGGATCTCAATCTCATCACCCATTACGACACCAAAAAGTGGTGAAGCAGAAACTTCTTTAGGTGGAGTGAATCGCGCAATTCGCATTTGCCAATTCTATCGGTTAAAGCGCTCGGGCCGACCCATCCGCAGTCACATGCCAAATAAGGGAATTCTTTGATATCTCGCGGATATTTGTAATTGCAATCACTGTTGGCTGCTCTCCTACCACTACCGCTGCCTCAATTGCGTCGGCGCCGCTAGAAATTGCCATTGCAAGCGCCACTTGTAGCGCATCCAAATGAAGTGATTCAAGAGCGATGTTATTTCCGACATGAGTACGTCCTGTTCCATCTCGTAGCGCTGCGCTTTGAATGAGGCTACTACGGTGCAAGGATGCCCGTGCAAGTGTGAGCAACTTCTGATCTTCGCTATTTGAGATTAACCTCTCTGCGCTCATCATCATCGCCTCCTTCATTTTCTATAAGAACAGTACCGACACGTTTTCTCCGACCAACGGGACGCTCTGCAATAAATCGCCAAGATCCAATGGTAATCTCACTTCCGGGAATGGGAACTTGGCCAATATGCTTTCCTAGTAATCCACCAAGAGTATCTACCGATTCCTTATCTTCCTCATCAAAGGTAATACCCAGTTCACGCTCTAAATCTTCGAGGTGAATTCGCGCACGAGCCCGATACTTACTCTTACTTAACTGCTCTAATTGCTCATCATCTTCGTCATCAAATTCATCCGAGATTTCACCAACGATTTCCTCGAGGATATCTTCGATAGTAACTAACCCAGCTGTTCCACCATACTCATCCACCACGATTGCAAGATGTATTTGCTCAGATTGCATCTCCTTAAGTAGTTCGTCAGCCATTTTATTCTCGGGAACGAAGTTGGCCGGACGCATTAATGCTTCAACGCGCTCACTCTGCTCCGCTTCGCGGTGATCATGGCTTCTCTTTGCTAAATCTTTGATGTATGCGATTCCCACGATGTCATCTAAATCTTCACCAATAACTGGAATTCGTGAGTAACCAGACCGAAGGGCTAGTGAGAGCGCCTGCCTTAGCGTTTTACCGCGTTCGATATAAACCATTTCTGTTCGAGGCACCATGACCTCTCGAGCCAGCGTGTTCCCTAATTCGAAAACTGAATGAATCATCTCGTGTTCATCTTCTTCAACAAAACCACGCTCGCGAGCCTGATCTACTAGATCTCGAAACTCAGCTTCTGTAGAAAATGGACCCTTTTTAAATCCTTTGCCAGGGGTTATTGCATTTCCGATAGCAATCAGTAGAACAGTAACAGGTGAAAGTACTCGGGCAAGTAAAATCGCGAGGACCGCACCCGGACGAGCCCACTTCTCTGGATGCTGTTTACCTAATGTTCGAGGACCAACTCCAACGAGTACATATGAAGCGACAACCATGATGAGTACAGTCAATGCCAGCGCTTCGCGTTGATTGCTAATTTGATTTAACGCAATCTGGGCAACCAATGCAGCGGCGGCAAACTCAGCGCTCTTTCGCACCAAAAGCACAACGTTTAGAAAACGAGAGGGATCAGCAGCAAATTTAATGAGCGCGCGCGAACTTCGGCTCTTAATTGCGCTTTGGTTTTCCATAAAAACGCGAGAGAGATTGCTCAAGGCGCTCTCAGTTCCTGCCAAAAACCCAGCAAAAACCAGGAGAAAAATAATGAGTAAAATCTCAGAGATACTCATTGAGCTCTCTCCCACTCCAAAATAATCTGATTTTGTAGCGCAAACATTTCAACTTCTTCTGCAAGTTCTGCATGGTCAAAACCCAACAGGTGCAATATCCCGTGGACCAAAAGAATCTGCAACTCTGCAGTTGTCGAGTGTCCAGCGCTTATTGCTTGGCGCTCAGCAACAGCAGGACATAGCACTACATCTCCAAGAGTAGTTTCACCTTTTATTAACACTTGGCCTGGGCGTATTTGATCAATGGGAAATGAAAGGACATCCGTTGGGCCTGCTTCATCCATCCACTCGATATGAAGCCGCTCCATCTCATCTTCATCTACAGCAAGTATTGAAAGTTCAACGCTCTCATCTAATTTCATATAACGGATGGCAAAAGCTGCCAGCGAAATCAACTGAATTTCTGGGCACTCAAAATCACTCTCATTCTCAAGCAGAATGGGCACTTATCTATCCTTATGGATTGGCAGAGGTCTTGAGGCGTGAATCTGCTGATCAAATCGCTCATAAGCCTCAACAATATCGGCAACAATCTTATGGCGAACCACATCTTCGCTAGTTAGTTCAACAAATTCCAAATCGACGACGTTATCAAGAATGTTTCGAACCACTTTTAGGCCAGATTTAACACCGCTAGGTAAATCAATCTGGGTCACGTCTCCGGTAATAACCATTTTGGAACCAAATCCCAGGCGAGTAAGAAACATCTTCATCTGTTCTGGCGAAGTGTTCTGAGCTTCATCAAGAATAATGAACGAGTCATTTAGCGTTCTGCCGCGCATGTATGCAAGAGGCGCAATTTCAATTGTGCCATTTGCAACGAGTTTTGGAATCGCATCCGGATCCATCATGTCATGTAAGGCATCAAATAACGGACGCAGGTATGGATCAATTTTTTCGTGAAGAGTTCCAGGTAGAAAACCAAGTCGTTCTCCCGCTTCAACAGCGGGCCGGGTCAGGATTATTCGACTCGTCTTTGGGCGAATGGTCTTTCCGCGGTTGCTGAGAATATTTAGCGAAAGCACTTCGGCAGGAAGAGAATTTCCACGTAATATTTTTAAACTCTGTTGCAATCCATCTGGAGTGACTTCTTGGCCACGTTGTACCAAAAGAACTAACTGAGCAATTAATTTTTCAAAGGCAGATAGTTCGCCTCTCTCACCTCGAGCATGGAGCTCACTACCCCGAAGGGTGATTTCTAAACCCGGGAAGGCGCGTTCAATCGCTCGGAGATTTGTATCCGCAGGACCAAAGAGGGCAACTGGTGAGAGCTCTTTGGGAAGGGAGAGGGTGGCTTTTTCCATTACGAGAATTCTAGCCTGGCGGCCACTGCATCGCTCTGCCAGCGATTAAATGGAGATGGGCATGAAAGACGCTCTGCCCAGCCTCGGCGCCAGTATTGAAGATTAGGCGATAGTCGCTAATCCCTCGTTCGCTCGTTAACGTATCCACCAAGGCGAAAATTCCGCTCAATGATTGAGGCTCACTTCGATGGAGCGCAATCGCATTCTCTTCGTGTTTTCGCGGAAGAATTAAGAAGTGGGTTGGCGCAACTGGTGAGATATCCGCAATTGCGACTGCCTCGTCATTAGCTGCAAGATGGGGTGAAGGGATTTCGCCAGAAATAATCTTACAAAATATGCAGTCCACTGAAGTTGAGCTCATTGCTGCCCCTTTCGCGGAATGACTTTCATAGCAGTTCTTCTACTACCAGTTTCCCGTTAGTGCATTTATAGCAGCAATAGCAAGAGCGCCCGCCAAATCAGCTCGGATAACTGGATCGCCTAACCTAACTGGATCCGCACCGGCCGCCATAAGTGCTGCTACCTCTTCATGAGTTAATCCACCTTCGGGTCCAACGATGACGAGCAATTCTTTTGAACTTTCTAAATTCAACACTTGTGTCAATTTCGCTGTTGCACCTTCATGGAGCACGATGGATTTTTCATACTTGGCAACTTGAACAACTAAACCTTCCGCATCAACCATCGAATTAATTTCTGAGAGCATCGACCTGCGAGATTGTTTTGCCGCCGCATAAATAACCTCTTGCCACTTCTCGCGTTTATCAATTACACCCACTGAGCGTGCTGCTCGCCACGGAATAATGGTGTCGACTCCAGCTTGTACAAGTTGATCTAGCGCCGCTCTTTGATTTTCACCTTTGAGAAGTGCTTGCGCAACTGTCACTGATGGTTTATTGATGCGATCGCTACCGCGCACCGCCACTGATATAGAAAATTTATCTTTTCCGATTGAAGTCACTTCACCTTCGACCCAATTGCCTACGCCATCAGCAAGACGAATTACCTCACCCACTTTGATACGAAGTACTGATATCGCATGGCGACCTTCTGAACCGCTGACTTCAATCTCACTCTGCTTTAACTGCTCTGGCGTTACAAAGAATAAGGTGAACACCGTTAGCGCCCGAGTACTTCTTTTAGTCGAGAGAAGAAGCCAGAGCAAAGGAACGTAATAAGTTCGCCTCTTGCTCAGAGAGTTTTGTTGGTATTACTACTTCCACGTGAACGTAGAGATCTCCGCGACCTGAGCCTCGTAACCTGGTGACTCCTTTTCCTTTGATTGGAATGGTGGTTCCGCTCTGAGTTCCTTGTGGGATTGTTACCTGGAGTACTCCATCAAGACTCTCGATATCAACAGTTGTGCCGAGCGCGGCATCGACCATTGAAATGGCCAGTGGTGAATGTAAATCATCGCCATCACGAACCAACGTTTCATGGCTCGCAATATTTACCTCTACATAGAGATCACCACTTGGCCCGCCACCTGGCCCAACTTCACCTTTCCCAGAGAGCTGGATGCGATTGCCATCATCGATACCAGCAGGAATATTTATCTGCAAGGTAGATCTAGAGCGGACTCGTCCATCACCCGCGCATTCACCGCATGGCTCTTTAATAGTGGTGCCAAATCCCTGGCAATTGGCGCATGGCCGAGAAGTCATCATCTGTCCAAGAATCGAGCGCGTGACTTGCTGTACCTCGCCACGACCACGACAGAGTTCACAGGTGGTGGGTGAACTTCCTGGCGCACAACCAGTTCCAGTACAGACATCGCATGTCACTGCTGTCTCAACGGTCAATTCTCTCTCAGCGCCAAACGCTGCCTCTTGTAACGTGAGATCAATTTTGATTAATGCATCTTGACCGCGTCGAACTCGCGCTCGTGGACCACGAGAACCTCCGCCGCCAAAAAAGGCATCCATGATGTCGCCAAAGCCGAAGCCACCTGCAAAACCGGAATCGCCACCCATGTCATAGCTACGACGTTTCTCTGAATCGCTCAAGATTTCATATGCGTGGGTAATTTCTTTAAAGCGCTCTTGCGCTTTCGGGTCGGGATTAACATCGGGGTGAAGTTCGCGCGCTAATTTCCGATACGCGCGTTTAATCTCATCAGTCGATGCGTCGCGAGAAATCCCCAGAGAGGAGTAGTGATCTTGTGCCATTAGATTTCCTCTTGAAGGAATCTACTGACATAACGCGCAACAGCGCTCACTGCGCCCATCGATGTTGGGTAATCCATTCGCGTTGGTCCAATAATTCCCAAGGTTGCAACCGATTCTCCAGTCGGGCCATAACCTGTGGTAATCACACTAGTAGAGTGCAGTTTTTTATTCTCTTGTTCGTGGCCAATTTTCACTTTCATCACATCAACTGCTTCACCCAATAGTCTGAGCAGAACTACTTGCTCTTCTAGCGCTTCGAGTACCGGATGTACGCTCTCATTGAAATCAGGAGCATGACGTGCAAGATTAGATGTACCAGAGACGACAACACGCTCCTCGCTCTTCTCAATCGACATTTCCAGGATTACCGCAACAATGTGGCGAATGTTTGTCCGCTCCTCTTGGGAAAATTCTTCCTCAAATTTCTTCAGTACATCTGATAGCACAGCGAGCTTCTTGCCGGCAGAGAGGGTATTGAGTTTGCTACGCAAAGCGTTAAGTGTCTTCTCACCTATCTCAGTTGGTAAATCAAGTATCCGCTGCTCCACACGCCCGGTATCGGCGATAAGGACTAACATCAATCGATTTGATGCGAGAGCGAGTACTTCAATATGACGAACTGCAGAGCGCGTTAATGATGGGTACTGCACAATCGCAACTTGATGTGTCACTTGAGCAAGTAACCTCACCGTCCGTGCGATTACATCATCGAGATTAGCTGCGCCCTCTAAAAAATTATCGATGGCGCGTCGCTCGGGAGCGGAGAGAGGTTTTACTGTTGAGAGGCGATCAACAAATACTCGATACCCTAAGTCTGTAGGAACACGGCCGGCGCTTGTGTGCGGTTGAATAATCAAGCCTTCATCTTCAAGCGCTGCCATTTCATTGCGGATGGTTGCTGGCGAGATACTCAATCCGTGGCGCGCCGCCAACACTCTTGAACCGACTGGCTCGTTGGTAGCAACATAATCCTCAACAATGGCGCGCAAGATTTCCATCCTTCGCTCCATGTGTCGTCGCCTCCTCCGTGCCACTGCTATTTCGCCAGAGAACCGTCGACCTGGCACTTACCTTACGTGAGTGCCAATTTTAGGGGGAAAGCTAGATAGTTACGAGCGCAACTGACGCGACAGTCAACAAGATAAAAGCAGGTAACCCGGAGGCTGCCTTTCCGGCGCGGAAGTGAAGAATGAGCGCCACCGCCATCGTGCACCAGACGCCAACGAGGGATAGCCATTGAATGGCATTGGTAAACCACGAATCGTAAAGACCAATAACTAGCCCAAGGGCAAGAAGTACTTCAAATAAACCGACTAAGCGTGCGATGCCATCTGGAACATTAACTTCTCGTGTACCGGATAGACCTTTCTCATTACCACTTGCCTTGGAAATTCCAGAGAGCAAAAAGATAAGTGCGAGTAGGCCAGTGAGGACGAGATTGAGGGTCTGCATGGCTTAATACTAGCGAAAGTTAATCTGAAAGTACGTCCCGAACGATTTGATCAGCAAGGAGCCTTCCCTGCAACGAGAGCACTCCCCGGCCGGCTTGCCAAGGTTCATCTAAGAAGAGCTCTCTCTCATGGAAATTAGCCAACACTTTTTGTTGGGAATTGGTAAAGCGCGCAAGATCTAAACCTTCACGCATTCTTATCTGTAACATCACACTTTCAGTAAATTTATCGTCATCATGAAGCACTTCGCTTCCTGCTGCCGGTGATTTCTTTTCAGCCAAAAGATCAAGATACATTTTTGGATGTTTAACGTTCCACCATCTCTCCCCTGCCAAGTGGGAGTGTGCGCCAGCGCCTATTCCCCACCAATCACCGCTCACCCAATAAATTTGATTATGTCGGCTCTCATGTCCGGGAAGAGACCAATTACTCAATTCGTACCAGTGAAATCCTGCCTCACTCATTCGCCCATCGATGAGAAGATATTTTTCTGCAGTCTCATCATCATTGGGCATCACAACATCACCTCTTCGCACCGCGGCGCCAAATTTTGTTCCCTGCTCAACAATGAGGGCATAAGCGCTGAGGTGATCTATCGGAAGCGAGAGAGCAAAGCTAACGCTCTCATTTAAGTCAGCAACGCTCTCTCCCGGAGTTCCATAAATTAGATCGACGCTTATCGAATCAAAACCGGCGCTCTTGGCGCTATTTACAACTTCGCCAACTCGAGTTGAATCGTGAGTTCGATCAAGGGTTTGTAGCACATGTCCTTTAATAGATTGAACTCCAAAAGAGATTCGATTAAAGCCAGCCTGGCGTAATTTGATTAAAGACTCAGCGCTAACTGAATCTGGATTTGCCTCCGTTGTAATCTCACATGTTTTTGATATAAGAAATCTCTCTTCAACCGCACGGAGCACTCGCCCTAACTGATCCGGAGGCAGCAGAGTTGGGGTTCCACCACCAAAAAAAATTGTTCTTACTTCTCGCTCACCCAATCGAGCGACTGCTTGATCTAATTCTGCAATGAGAGCGTCAATGTAGCCGGCCGAGACGGCGGCCACTGAAGTAGCATCTGCTCGCAATTCAGCTGGAGTGTAAGTATTAAAGTCACAATAACCGCAACGTTTTACGCAATAAGGAATGTGAATGTAGAGCGAGAGTGGCAAAACCGTTCTGCCCGTTGAACTCACTTTTTACCCTTAGCTTTCTCGGCCTCTTCGCTGGTTGATAGCGCGGCGATAAATGCCTCTTGCGGTACCTCAACGCGTCCCACCATTTTCATTCGCTTCTTACCCTCCTTCTGCTTCTCAAGGAGTTTCCGCTTACGAGTGATATCACCGCCATAGCATTTTGCGAGAACGTCTTTACGAATTGCGCGGATGTTTTCTCGAGCAATAATTCGAGAGCCAATTGCTGCTTGAATAGGAACTTCAAATTGCTGCCTTGGAATTAACTCTCGTAATTTTCCAGTCATCATCACACCGTAGGCATACGCCTTTTCTTTATGAATGACTGCGCTGAAGGCATCAACTTTCTCCCCTTGTAGCAAAATGTCGACCTTTACCAAATCGCCTGGCGCTTCACCAATTGGTTCGTAATCTAATGATGCATAACCACGAGTGCGAGATTTCAAATTATCAAAGAAGTCGAAGACGATTTCACCAAGAGGTAAGGTATAGCGAATCTCTACCCGATCTTCAGAGAGATAATCCATGCCTTGAAGAACGCCTCTACGCCCCTGACATAACTCCATGATGGAGCCGATAAATTCGCTAGGTGCAAGAATTGTTGCCCGCACTATCGGTTCCCGAACTTCCGCAATTTTTCCTTCAGGAAATTCACTCGGGTTTGTCACTTCCACTTCGCGCCCATCCTCGAGAGTTAAGTGGTAAACCACGTTAGGTGCAGTTGAAATTAACGAGAGATTTGCTTCGCGCTCAAGGCGCTCGCGAACAATTTCCATATGTAATAGGCCAAGAAAGCCGCAGCGGAATCCAAAGCCGAGCGCTGCTGAAGTCTCTGGTTCGAAAACTAACGCGGCATCATTGAGCTGAAGTTTCTCAAGCGCTTCCCGAAGGGTGGGGTATTCCGATGCATCAAGCGGATAGAGACCAGAAAAGACCATCGGGATTGGATCTTTATAGCCGGCGAGCGCTACCTGCGCAGGTTTATTTGCAGTGGTAACGGTGTCGCCGACTCGAGATTGCCGGACATCTTTTACGCCAGTGATCAGATAACCCACTTCACCAACGCCAAGTCCCTTGCTAGAGATCGGCTCTGGCGAGATAACGCCCACTTCAAGCATTTCATGCTTAATACCCGTTGAAAACATCTGAATTTGATCATGATCTCGAAGGCGTCCATCAATTACCCGAACATACGTCACCACGCCTCGATAAACGTCGTATACGGAGTCGAAAATAAGAGCACGCGCAGGAGCATTGGCATCTCCGATAGGCGCTGGGATTCTGCGGACAATCTCGTCAAGAAGATGTTCAACACCTTCACCTGTCTTGCCCGAAACTTTTATGCAATCACTTGGGTCGCAACCAATAAGACGTGCTAACTCATCAGCAAACTTCTCTGGTTGCGCCGCGGGTAGATCAATCTTGTTCAGTACTGGAATGATTGTTAAATCGTTCTCCATTGCAAGGTAAAGATTGGCAAGAGTCTGAGCCTCAATTCCTTGAGCGCAATCCACAAGGAGCACTGCTCCCTCACATGCTGCGAGTGAACGGGAAACTTCATAGGTGAAATCAACGTGACCAGGAGTATCAATCATGTTGAGGATGAAATCACTGCCATCTGTGCGCCAGGGAAGTCGGACTGCTTGGGATTTGATGGTGATGCCGCGTTCGCGCTCGATATCCATGCGATCAAGATATTGCGCGCGCATATTCCGAGCTTCGACAACTCCGGTAATTCCCAGCATTCGATCTGCGAGAGTGGATTTACCGTGATCGATGTGAGCAATGATGGAGAAATTGCGAATTAACGATGGATTGGTATTGGCAGGTTGAGGCGCGTTACTTAGAGGGATGGCAGGCATTTATGCCGCACTAATTTCGTTATCGAGCGGAAGATGAAGATGCAGCCCTAGCCATCGCTGACTTCTTGTTCGCTGCTTGATTCTTATGGATAACCCCTTTTGCAACCGCAACATCAAGGGCGCGTGATGCTGCGCGAAGTTCCTTGGTTACAACAGCAGAATCCCCAGCGGTAATCGCATCACGGAAACGGCGGATAGCGGTCTTGAGCGAGGAGCGAACAGCCTTGTTGCGCTCTTGCGCCTTCGCGTTGGTCTTGATCCGCTTAATCTGCGACTTGATATTTGCCATAAAACTCTAGGTCTCTTCTCGTGTGGGTTATCGGCCGGGGTGGCCATTCATACGGGGAGGAGGGTATCAGCAGGGCGCTAACTGGCTCAAACTGAGCGAGCGGCAGCCACCGCCATCAAGGCCTGTTCGCAGGCAAAGGCGGGATCGCTACCGCCACCTTTCACTTGCCCATCGGCAAATGCGATAGCGCTAATCGCAGAGGAAATTCCAGCCCCGCTCCAACCGGCGAGCTGGCGGCGCGCTTTCTCAACTTGCCACGGAGCCATTCCCAAAACTGGAGCAAGTTCTGCCGCGCGAGCTGAACGCGGCGCCGAACCAACTTTCGCCAGAGTTCGCAATGAGGACGCCAACGAATTCACGATCACCACGGGATCAACGCCGGTATCGAGCGCTTGGCGAAGGGCCACGAGCGCCTGACCTAATGTGCTCTCCAGTATTGCATCGGCAACGGCGAATGACGTTGTCTCTACTCTTCCGGCAAAGAGCGCGTTGACATGCGCAACTTCGATTGTTCCATTGGTGTCACTGAGCAATTGATGGAGTGC
>RFXN01000091.1 GCA_009921625.1 Candidatus Fonsibacter lacus
GCGACCCCTGCTGGTTGCCGCTCGAGTGATGCGCCAAGTTCGCGGAAGAGTATAAAAAGAATGTAAATAAAAGGAATAGTGGAGAGAACGCCCCACAGAACCTTCGTATTGTTCTCCATCGCAATCTCTCCTGGATATCCAAGACCAATCATCAAGGCAGATGCGATGACGAGGCGAGTTGTGAGAGATGCAGCTACTTCCTTGGCAAGTGCCAATACGGCGATTGTTTCCACGAGAAGAAGTGGCACGGTAAGAATCCAGTCCACGTAGCGGTATGCCTCATTGAAAGCATTGTTTGCGCCACGAACGGTGATGCTAAATCCGTTGCCTGAGGCCTCATGGAATGAGTTGAAGATTCTCCAATAGTGGTAACCAGCGATGAAGGTAACCATGGAGGAGAGCACGAGCGCTTTGCGGTACTTTGGAAGTACACGTGGTTGTGAGACCAATGTGTACACGGTGCACGCGAGCATGCTGATGAGGCCAAAGGAGAGTGCGTTGTAGATCCAGTTAAATTGGCCTTCGGTTAATGCGACAGCATTTGACATAGAGTTAATGCCTTCCCTGTAGATACCCGAGGGCGTTATTGCCCCCGGGAAGCCCCCACGAAGTCAGGCCCCGATATCAACGGTCTGCCTTCCTGAGAGACTTATTAAGGTTAAGGGTGTAGCCTGGAAGGGGTAATCGCAACCACTGTGGCCCTATTTAGATAAACTTTTTTTATGAATAACCCGACAAATCGGACTTCAACCCTAGTTTTTACCTCGACCGGTGGCCCCGTACCCTCGGACCATGGTTCTGCAGATTAGCGCCGCTCTCGTCCAAGCGCTCTGGGAGCGCTCCGAGCGGGAGCATCCCATCGAGGCTTGTGGCGTTATCGCGGGAAGCGCAACCAATCGAATCCCCACTCGCCACATCCCGATGGAGAACTCGGCTTACTCTCCGACCTTTTACGAATTCGAATCGAAGGCGCTACTTGCCCTTTATAAGGAGCTCGACGATCGCGATGAGGTGCCCGTGGTTATCTACCACTCCCACACCTCGACTGAGGCATACCCTTCACGAACTGATATTGCTTATGCGGGCGAACCCGATGCGCATTATGTCCTGCTCTCTACTCGCGAAGAGATTGCATCTAGAAGTGAATTCCGTTCCTTTCGCATCGTAAATGGCGAAGTAAGTGAAGAACCAGTGGAAATCATTGGCGATTAGCAGATAGCAACGCTCTGCGGGATAATACGAAGATGAGCGCCGCTAGCACTAACGCGATTGAGGTTCGTGTTCCGACGATTTTGCGCCCCTATACAGGAGGCTCGAAAACTGTTATTGGCCACGGCGCAACCCTTCGAGAGTTGATTGCTGATCTTGGTAAACAATTTAGCGGTCTCGATGATCGACTAATGGAAAATGGAGCGCTACTTCGCTTCATCAATGTTTATGTCAACGATGAAGATGTCCGGTTTATTGGTGGACTTGATCTTGCGCTTAGCGCCGGCGATAACGTAACTATACTTCCCGCTGTTGCAGGTGGTGCGGACCACTGTGGCGCGATTTAACTCGCTCGTAGAATCTGTTGGACGTACCCCGTTAATCGGATTACCAAAACTTTCGCCAGCGCCAAACGTTCGACTCTGGGCGAAGATGGAAGATCGCAACCCAACTGGATCGGTGAAAGATCGCGCTGCGCTCTACATGATTGAAAAAGCTGAAGGTGAAGGTTTACTTAAACCGGGCTCGACAATTTTGGAACCCACTTCAGGCAATACCGGAATCTCTCTGGCGATGATTGCCAGGCTTCGCGGCTATCACATGATTTGTGTAATGCCAGAGAACACCTCAGTTGAACGTCGACAGTTACTTGAGATGTGGGGGGCGAAGATTATTTCTTCTCCTGCAGCAGGTGGTTCAAATGAAGCAGTGCGAGTGGCAAAAGAACTTGCAGCAGAGAATCCAGATTGGGTATTTCTCTATCAATACGGCAATCCAGCAAATGCCGAAGCACATTTTCATGGCACTGGACCTGAGCTGTTAGAAGATCTGCCGACAATTACTCATTTCATCGCAGGTCTTGGCACCACGGGAACGCTGATGGGAGCAGGTCGATTCTTTCGCCAACATAAACCCGATGTAGAAATCATTGCTGCAGAGCCACGTTATGGTGAATTGGTTTATGGATTGCGAAATATTGATGAAGGATTTATTCCAGAACTCTTTGACGCCACTGTCCTTACTCGTCGATTCTCAGTTGGCGCTTACGATTCAGTGAAGCGAGTGCGCCAATTGCTCGATGAAGAGGGAATATTTGCGGGAATCTCTACCGGTGCCATTTTGCATGCTGCTATTGGAATCGGAAATGAAGTAGTAAAAAGCGGCAAGAGCGCAGATATTGCCTTCATTCTCTGTGATGCAGGATGGAAATATCTCTCAACTGGTATTTACCACGGAGATATTTCTGATGCTGAAGAACGCCTCGAAGGGCAACTTTGGGCTTAGGCTCATCCTATGAATTCTCTCCCTGGCGCTACGAACGCACCGATTGGTGTCTTCGACTCTGGCGTGGGTGGATTGACCGTCGCGCGTGCCATTCTTGATCAATTACCTAATGAGCCAATTCTTTATATCGGAGATACTGGACGTGGTCCATACGGACCACGTCCTTTAGCTGAAGTTCGTTCTTTCGCTCTTGAAATAATGGATAACTTAGTTGAGCAAGGCGTAAAAGCGATTGTTATTGCATGCAATACAGCAAGCGCGGCGATGCTCCGAGATGCACGTGAGCGTTACAGAATTCCCGTCATCGAAGTTATTCAACCTGCAGTTCGACGCGCTGTCGCAGCTACTCGTAATGGCAAGGTAGGAGTTATTGGCACGCAGACAACTATTGATTCGCGCGCTTATGTTGATGCCTTTGCCGCCGCGCCACAATTACACATTACGTCAGTGGCTTGTCCACTCTTTGTCTCCTATGTAGAGCGTGGCGAGACATCTGGACAAGAGATATTAAAAATTGCGCAGGGATATTTAAAAGGGTTGCACGCACTACCCATTACTTACTGGAATCATCTCTTACGTAGTTGGCGATAAAGTCACCCTCGTTTCTAGCGCCGAGGAGACCGCTAAAGAGCTTTATCGCACTCTCGCCGATGCGGGTTTAGATCGTAAAGATCATGCGACGCCCCCCACCCATCGTTTCTTTGCTACCGGTGATGCCCGAACTTTCTCTGCACTTGCCCGCCGTTTTCTTGGCCCTGAAGTTCGCTCGGTAGATACCCTTACCTTATGAGCGCAGATATTCGTATGGATAATCGAAAGTCCAATCAACTCCGCGAGGTTCGCTTTACTCGCAATTGGTCAGAACATGCTGAAGGTTCGGTCTTGGTGGAGTTTGGTAAGACCCGAGTTCTCTGTACTGCATCTTTCACTGAAGGAGTGCCCCGATGGATGCAAGGTCAAGGTAAAGGTTGGGTTACCGCTGAATA
>RFXN01000092.1 GCA_009921625.1 Candidatus Fonsibacter lacus
TAGACCCAACCCTCTGAGTGAGTAAATGGCTCGGTAATCAGATCATTTTGCATTGGGTTGCGAAGTGGCTTGAACTCAAAGAGGCGGAATGCCGCGCTGCTGAATGAAACTGCAAGGCTAGCTGCAGAGATAATCGCTGATGACCAGGCATGCGCATTAGCAGTTCTCTTGTACGCCTCAACGCGCTCTGCCGCTTTCTTAAATCCGGTAATACCTTCAGCGCGCCCTGGATCGATACCAAAGACATCGCAGGTGCCAGTCTTAAGAATCTCTTCAAAGCCCGCGACTTGCCACTCACGCTCACCGTAGGCGATAAGAGTTTTAGTTTTCGCACGGAGATCTGCATAGCCTTGAGGATCCCAAGCGCCAAGCGGCTCTTCAATCCAATCGATGTTGTAATCATCAAATGCTTGCACGCGCTTTACTGCCGTTGCGACATCCCACTTGATGGCATAACCAAGATCAATCATGATCATCTTCTCTTCACCGAGAGTTTCGCGCATCGTCTTTACATATTCCACATCGCGATTATGTTCATAACCAAGATGAGCATGGCCGCGCTTACCAAAGCCAACCTTCATTCCTTGTAAACCTTGATCCATCCAGGTCTTTGCCTCTTCGGCCATCTTCTTAATGTCAGAATCGTGCGCATGGCCAGATGCAATTGCGGGAAGGCGATCATGTACTGGTCCGCCGAGTAGTTCGAGAACGCTGGTGTTGAGCGCTTTGCCTTTGAGGTCCCAGAGCGCGATATCAATTGCGGAGATTGCATAGGATGCAATTCCGCCGCGATAGCCGTACCACCAAGCGCGCTCTTTAAGTGAACGCCAGATTGCGATGTTATTAACTGGGTCTTTGCCAATCAGGTAATCCTCAGCAAGGCCAGCAATGAGAGCTGCTACTGGAGCATTTGCCTCTTTAAATTGTGTGATGGATTCGCCCCACCCAACATGGCCATCATCAGTGGTGATTTTGACTAAGCAGAGGTAGCGCTCCGCATTAAAGTCATTGGGCTCTGGATAGGCGACGGGGATTGGTTCAACCTTCACAATTTTCATAGGGTCTTCTCCTTGGATGTATTTGGCAGTAACTTAGGGGCGTTACGGAGGCGAGGCAAGTACTCGCCTAGTGTGAGTCCATTTTCTGGAACAAGAGAGAAAGGTTATGCGAGATGTCGAAGCAAATTCCGATCATAGATACACATGCGCACTTCTATGATTTCAGCCATCCCGAACTTAAGTGGGTCTGGCTCGAGCCAGATTTCATCCACCCGATCTTGGGAAATATCAATCCCATCAAGGCGCAACAGTATGTTGTCGAGAATTTTCATGCTGAATCTCGATTTGCTGGCGTAGAAGGCGTTGTCCACGTTCAAGCAGCTATCGGCTCGCCAAATCCAGTAACTGAAACTGTTTGGCTCACAGAAATGAATAAGAAGTCACCAATACCAATTCGAATTGTTGCTGATTGCGATCTTGGCGCTGCAAATGCAATTTCCCAACTAGAAGAGCATGCAAAGTCGAAATTATTTGTTGGTATTCGCGACTTCAAAGCTGAACCAATGTTGGCTGCAAAAGAGATCAATCCGAATTACGAAGCATCGTTAAAGTGGATGGCAAAGAAAGCGATCGTCTTTGACTTAGATTGCGAATGGATGAATATGCACGAGGCGCGCAAGCTCGCCGACCGCCATCCAGATTTGCCGATAGTCCTTGAGCACATCGGCTTCCCACGCAAGCGCACTGATGCACTTGCGTAAACGCCTTTGGGGCAGAGCGATGTGTTATCGGTTCGAACTGGCCAGTAGATCGCCTCTTTAGTTCCTATGACCTCATCATGGGCTACTACCGCGATTACATTGAGAAACTCTCTACCTCTGAGCAGAAGAAGATTCTCAACAAGAACGCAACTAAGTTATATAAGTTCTAAAGTTTTACTTTCTTTCCGTTACTTAACAAAAGTAGGGATAGGAGAAGTACCACACTTCCTCCTATCCCTACTGTCGTTCTAATGCCAATTTCTTTAGCAAGAGATGCCAAAATCCAAAACACCCCAAGTGATAAGCCACTTAACATCATCGTTGAAAAGCGCGGTTTATGGCCGGATACAGATAGCCGGGCAACATAGCCGGCTCCCAGTAAACCGCCAATTGCAAGAAGCACACCGACAAAACCAAGGTGGCGTGAATCCTCTTGGTAGACCTGCCGAACCATTAACGCAGAGATCAACGAAAAATTCATCCCCAATCCTGTGAATATGCCGGCAATGAACATTGGTAAATAGAGCGCTCGATTGAGAGCAAGATACGCAAAACCCTCACGTAAATTTAAGACCAGCGGCGAGTGGTCCAAATAATCTGCCGATATTGAAAGTTGCCGAGTTGAGGCTGATTGCATTTGCCACTCGTGCTTCTGGAACAACTTTGATAGATAGCGCAGTGAACACTGGACCTTGGATTGCACCAACAGTATTCAATGTAAATGAGAAAAGTGCGAGTATCCCGAATGTCATATTTCCCTGTTGATAGGTTAGATAAAGTGAGGCGTAAAGGACTATCAGTAAGATTGAAGTTGTGAGTAAGACATTTTTTTCACTGAATTTATCGGCAAAGCTACCGCCAACTAGTGAAATCAAAATAATTGGTGCAACTTGAATACCCAACATGCCACCGAGTGCAGCTGCGCTTCCAGTGAGGTCAAGAACGAGCCACTCTGTCGCAAGTAGCCCTGCCCAGCCACCAGCAGAATTGAGAGAACTGTAGAGAAAGACTCGGCGATAGTTACGAAACTGAAGCGAATAGAGCACTTAATTGATCCCAGTTTCTTCTCGACTAATCCTTATCTAGTGGATAACCATAGTTGAAGTGGCTTACGAACTGCGAGCAATTCTGGAAATGTCGGCAAGGGTTCGTGAAGAACGAATGAAGGTAATCGCTCCATTAATTGACGAAGAGCGATTTTTGCTTCAAGTCTGGCAAGTGGTGCGCCAATACAGAAGTGGATACCGTGGCCAAAACTGACATTTGCCGCATCATCACGAGCGATATCAAAAGTATCTGGCTTCTTAAACTTTCTAGGATCTCGATTAGCTGCACCAATCATAAAGTGTACGTAGTCGCCCTTCTTTACTGTCTGACCGAGAATTTCTAGATCTACGGAAGCAACTCGACTCTGCTTCTGAATTGACGAGTCATATCGCAACGTCTCTTCGACTGCCGCAGGTAAAAGATCATAATTTGCGCGCAAAAGCGCTTGTTGCTCAGGATTTTCAATCATGGCAAGGACCATATTTCCAATTAGGCCTTCGGTCGTTTCAAAGCCAGCGAAGAATAATTGAATGGTTAGACCAACGATCTCTTTAT
>RFXN01000093.1 GCA_009921625.1 Candidatus Fonsibacter lacus
CATACTCATCAAAACCTAAAATTGCATCGGCCTCAGGGAGAGATTGGGCCAGTTCTTTGCCATAACGTTCAGCCATACATCCAATAGCAACGACTTTTTTAACGTTTCCTTTTAGCCTGCCACCAGCCCCTGATTCTCTCAGCGAGTCTGCCTCTAACAGAGCGTCGATTGAATCTTTTTTGGCGCTTTCCACAAATGTGCAGGTATTAACCACGGCGATGTCTGCATCGGCTGCATCGGCAACTAACTCCCAGCCATCTGCAGCAAGGCGACCGGCAACTTCTTCAGAATCCACTTCATTGCGAGCACACCCCAAGGTGACCAACGCAACTTTTTTCATGCGATAAAAGTACTACTAACCCTCTGAGTTTTCGGCATCTGGGGTGAACTCTAGTCGAACTACCTCACCAATCGCCCCAGAAATTCCCTTGTCCACTCCATTTACATTGACAGATACTGCACCGGCATTACCAATAACTAGACGTAAAACTTGTGGGTCAGTGAATTCACGAACTTCCCCTTTTTCAATCTGACCAGTGAATAACGAAGAACCATCAGCAGCGGTCACTGAAATCCAGGAGTAACTCTTTACCACTGTTAATCGAACTTTCACCCCTGTGTCAACTGAAGCTACCGCGGGCAAAGATTGAGAAGCAGAAGGTGAGGGAGAGTTACTGCCCGCCGCTATTGATGAAGAGTTGCCTCCACTATTGCCACTATTGCCAGCATTGCCATTATTGCCTGACATTTGATTACTTAGAAAAACTGCACCAAATAAAATTACCGCCGCGAAAGCGGAGAGTGATTTCCATGTTATCGATGATTTGCGATCTAGATTTTGTGAATTTCGTTCCGCCAAATCATTAAGAGCTGTTTGGGTCACACCAAAATTCTTATCAAAAATTTCTAAAAGATAGGTGCTATCTATTCGATAAAGGGTTGCCAGTACTCGAATATGTCCGCGGGCATAAACATCGCCGCCGCAAAGAGAGAAATTATCTTTTTCAATTGCAGCAATCAAACTGCTGCGTAATTTCGTTTTAGTGGCAACTTCATCGAGTGAGAGACCAGTTGCCTCGCGAGCGCTCTTCAACTCGGAGCCGATAAGCATGTAGGTCACCTCCTGGGGGAACAGGAGTTCAAGGGTAAATCTAGAGAGCGTTTACCGACAAGTTATCCGCGAAGGGAGGCTAAGACCCCAGGGAGCTCTTCCGCTGAAATCAACACGTCGCGAGCCTTTGAGCCCTCGCTTGGTCCAACAATCCCCCGACTCTCCATCAAATCCATCAGCCTGCCTGCTTTTGCAAATCCCACTCGAAGCTTTCGCTGCAACATCGAGGTTGAGCCAAACTGGGTAGAGACCACTAACTCAACAGCCTGCAGGAGCAAGTCTAGATCATCGCCAATATCAGCATCAATATCACTTCGTTTATTTGGCGGAGCCGTGACATCGTCTCGATATTGCGCACCTCTTTGAGATTTAACATGCGAAACAACCGCTTCGATTTCACGTTCAGAAATGTATGCCCCTTGAACGCGCACAGACCTGCTCGCACCCATAGGAATGAATAAACCATCGCCTTGTCCGACAAGTTTCTCTGCTCCTGAAGCATCGAGTATTACTCGACTATCAGCCAAACTGCTCGTTGCAAAGGCAAGGCGTGATGGAACATTTGCCTTTATCAAACCAGTAACGATATCGACGCTCGGTCGTTGCGTTGCAAGGACAAGATGAATACCAGCCGCTCGCGCAAGTTGAGTGATTCGCACGATGGAATCTTCAACATCACGCGGAGCCACCATCATTAAATCTGCCAACTCGTCGACGATGATTAAGAGATATGGATACGGTTTTAATTTACGCTGACTTCCCGGAGGAGGTTTTAACTTTCCTGATTTGACTGCCTTATTGAAATCGTCGATATGTCGAAAGCCAAAGTTTGATAAATCGTCGTAACGATTATCCATCTCCTTCACAACCCATGCCAGCGCATCAGCTGCCTTTTTCGGATTGGTAATAATCGGTGAGATCAGATGAGGAATGCCCTCATAGGCATTGAGTTCCACACGCTTCGGATCAACCAAAATCATCCGTACTTCATCGGGAGTAGAACGCATCAAAATAGAGGTAACGAGTGAGTTGATCATGCTCGACTTACCCGAACCAGTGGCGCCAGCTACAAGCAAGTGTGGCATTTTCGCCAAATTCGCACAGATAAAATTGCCCTCGACATCCTTGCCTAGTCCAATAACGAGTGGATGCTGTTCATTTGCTGCCACTTGCGATCTGAGCACGTCACCCAGCGCAACAACTTCCCGATCAGCATTAGGGATCTCAATACCAACAGCTGACTTGCCGGGGATTGGACTTAAAATTCGAACATCGCTACTTGCGACGGCATACGAAATGTTTTTGCTCAGGGCGGTAATTTTCTCTACCTTAACCGCATTACCGAGCTCCACCTCGTACCTAGTAACTGTTGGGCCGCGCATCACTCCCGTTACTTCAGCATCGATATCAAATTGTTGAAACACTTCGTGTAACGCGGCGACCACAGTTTCGTTTGCTTTCGTCTTACCTTTTGTTGCTGGCGAGCTCTTCAATAAATCTGGTGAGGGTAATTGGTAATCAAGCATCTCTGCTAGTTCAAGCTGCTCTGCTTCAGTAGGAGCTGGAGTAACTACCGGGGCAGGAATTGGCGGAGTAGAAACTCGATTGGTTACAGAAGAGAGATAGTGAGTTGCCTCGCTATCAGAAACTTCAGGATCTTCATCACCATCGAGTTCATCAATTGAAGGCGACTCCACGCTCGATTCTTGATTTTGTTCTTCCTGATATGAAATTACTGGACTTTCAAATGGCGGATTATCGGAAACTTCAAAGTTGCGCTCTTCTTCTGCCGCTGCTTTGCGAACTCGCCGAGCTGCTAACTGCCCTTGCGCCATTGACGTCGCGCCTTTACATAGCGATAGCACTTTCCCTGCTGCAACATTGAGTGGAGTTGCGGTGGTGACCAGTAAACCAAAGAGAATAACTATTAATAAAATAGGTACTGCAACCCAGGTGGTTACTAAGGCAACGAGCGGCGCAGATACTCCGTAACCTATCCATCCCCCACCAGATCGCATATCTGTTGCACCATCGGAAGGAATGGGTGAATGCGCAGTGATGTGTAATAACCCTGTTAGACCAATAACAATCGTTGAAATGCCGATGGAAATTCGACCAGTGGCGGCAGATTCTTGAGGTGTACGAAGTAGGCGAACTCCCAGATAGAGCAAGAGCGCAGGGGTGATAAAACCAATTTTACCGAAAGTGCCCGCGACAATAGAGTAAATCGTTCGACCTAAGTAATTATC
>RFXN01000094.1 GCA_009921625.1 Candidatus Fonsibacter lacus
AAAACGAATGCAATGAGAACAAGAATTGGCACTGTTATCAGCAAAATTGCGTTGTGTTTCAATGCAATATGAAAGAGTGGATCTGTAATGACTATTGAAAAATTATCAAATCCCACCCAATTTCCATCATATCTAAAGGATTGAATTAAGAGTGTGATGACTGAATAGCCAAAGATAAAGAGAATTACCAACGCCGCAGGCGCAATCCAGAGCGCTGCCTCGCGTGAACGCAAAAGTGGCCGCCGGCGCATTTCTACGCCAGCGACCTCTTTTTTACCTCTTAATAACGTCACTTAGCCCAGGCGGTGAAGTTATCTACGAGTTTGCGATCTGATGTACGTAGCCGCTCCATTTGGTCCTGCATATCTGCAGCAGCTTCTGGACCAGTCATTGTTCCCTTCAATACCAACTGAACATTCTTGAAGACTGCGTCAGTATCAAGTTTTGCAGGGATGAAGTTTTCCAAATAAGGAGCGCCTTGGATTGCTGATTCAAATAGCGCCTTTGTTGAAGGGCTAGTTACTTGGGTCAAATCAAAGCGATCATCTGCAGGCATAGAACCAGTCGCTGCGAACCATGCGTTGAGTCGATCGGAGGTGTGAGCAAACTTGAGGAAGTCTGCAGCAACTTCTGGGTACTTTGACCACTTAGTGATACCGAGCGTTTGAGAGGTTGTTCCCATCTTTCCAGCCAACGGACCATCCGACCATGCTGGCATCGCCATGATCTGAACTTTCTCATCGCCGCCAGCTTTCTTCGCGAAGTTTGGAGCATCAGGACCTGCGGTGATTGTCATCGCAGCTTTGCCATCGACGAAGCGTTGCTGTGCTTGATATAGCTCAAGAGAGTTTATGTCATCGTTCCAGCATTTGTGCTTCTTCGACTCCTCTAACTTACTCCACCAACCTGCATGCTCAGGATCAGTAAACTTTGTATTTCCAACAACTGCATTTATTACATCAGCCTGAGACTGAACTGATTGGGCACCGAGAATGGAGTAAATCCATCCACCGAACCAACCATCTTTAACGCCACCTGCAATTGTGGTGATGTTCTTCGCAGAGAGAGCGTCGCACACGTTCATGAGTTGATCCCAATTGGTAGGAACCTCAAGGCCATTTGCAGCGAGAATATCTTTACGAACTAAGAGTGGGAACGATGGATTCACATACCAAGGAGCAGTCCAAATTTTTCCTTGGAATCCCTCTTCCATTTTTGCATTGATGTAGTGGGAGAGTTCGTCTTCGGCGATGTAATCTGAAACTGGAACGATGTTGCCATCCCACCCAGGTTGTTGCGCGTAGATACCACCCCAGAAATATTGAATGTCTGGACCTGATTGTGCAGCAGCAGCTGCCTCAAAAGCAGGAACAAGACCCTCAGTAGTTTGAAGAACATGCTTAATCGTTACATTTGGGTGTTCTTTTGTGTAAAGAGCAATTGTTTCCTCAAGCCATTTTGTTGCACCTGGAGCCTCCTGCTCACCCCACCAAGAAATATTAAGAGTGAGATCTTCAGTTGGAAACGCGGCTGCGCTCTCGGTTGGCGTGCTTTCTGTGCTTTTGTCACTTGAAGATGAACACGCTCCAAGTAACAACGCCAGAGCAAATGCTCCAATGACAAAAACTTTCTTTGACTTCATTTCCCACACCTCTCTCGCTGAAAAAGCCGATAAGTACCGGCGGACCATCGCAGTACTTGTGAAGGCCTACCAGTATCTTCCACCTATCTCGCGCTAAAATCAATGATTATTAGTGAAGTGTGTTCGCTTTTCACCCAACGTTTACTGCCGATTCCTTCTAACGCCGATCCCAAAAAAGCGTTTGACGCTACCCTAGTTTCGTGAAAAAGATTGCCCTCATAGCACATGACAAAAAGAAGAGCGAGTTGCTCGCATGGGTTTTAGCGAACAAGGCCGAACTTTCCACTCATGAGCTGATTGCAACGGGCACTACTGGTGCGCTAATCGCGAGAGAAAGTAGATTGCCAGTGCAACTCGTCGAGAGTGGCCCGTATGGTGGCGATATCCAAATTGGCGCTGAGATGGTTGATAATAAAATTCATGCGCTCATTTTCTTTTGGGATCCTCTTGAGCCTCAACCACACGATCCAGATGTAAAAGCGCTCCTACGCGTATCCGTCTTGAAAAATATTCCAACCGCATCTAATCGCGCGACTGCGGATTTATTGATTCACTCTAAATTTTTTACCTAAATAAAATTCGCGATAGAAAAACTTGGGGCCGACCAGGGGACTTGAACCCCTAACCACCCGATTACAAGTCGGGTGCGCTACCAATTGCGCCAGGTCGGCAAGGCTGTGAAGGCAGGAATCGCCAGCTTCAACTTAGGCGGTGGTTAGTGTGGCCTTGCCTATTTTGCCAACTATCTGATTGGTCTTTTTGCCATCACCAACTTTGATTGGTTTTCCTGTCGCATCTACCAGTAACTTCTTCTTACCATCTACATATATTGAGGATCCAGAAGAAGTCTGAATTGGGTTTGCGTTGCCATCGAAAATCTGCCCATTGAGCGCAACCTTGATTGCCTTACCATCTGGTCCGAGCACGTCTTCTTTATTGATGCGAATCGATAATTGAGTTGCTTTCACGCTAATTGTGATTGGTTTGCCAGAGAGATTTAGTACCGGCTTATTTCCAGAATCGATTACCTGACCATTGGCATCTAATCGGCATGGTTTACCAGCTCGATCTAATAAAAATTCACCATTAGGGGCGAGGAGCATTCCACGAGAGCTTAAGGTGACCGGACGACCATCGCTGCCAGTTATGTTCTTGCCTGCTCCTGTCACTAATAAGCCGTTATATCCAAATTGGAGCGGTTGACCATCACTGCTTTTAATTTGTTTTCCATCAATAGTTGATGCCTGCACTCCGACGGCACCCACGTATACCGGAGCGTTGGCAACTAATACTCTCTGGCCGCTATTGGTTAAATATGGCTGCCCCACCAATGGTTTTCCGTCCGCAGCGAGAGCAATGCTTCCTACCGAATCTGCAAGCGCCTCAGCTAAAACTGGTTCTCCGGATGCGCTCTTTGAAAGAACGCCCTTGGCATTTAAAACTGGTGGTAAGTAAACAATCTCGCCATTACCGGCTTTTACCACTTTTCCATTGGTGTCCAACAAAGGAAGAGCAAAAATAGGAGTGCCATTACTGTCATAAACCGGTTCTTCTTTGCCAAAAATAATTAGTTTAGTCATCACAACTTTATCGCCATCTACAACTGGTTCTCCAGAGCTATTGAGCACAGGTCGAACCATGATTGGCAAACCATTTTTATCAACAAAAACTGAAGCGCCATCTTTTAG
>RFXN01000095.1 GCA_009921625.1 Candidatus Fonsibacter lacus
TGTTCGGTCGAGGTAAGGCAAGATTCCACCAAGGTGCAACGGCCATCCAGTACCAAGGAGCATGCAGAGATCAATCTCAGCAGGGGATGAGATCACACCCTCATCAAGCATCATCCGCGCTTCGGTAGCCAGCGCAGTAAGCGCTCTAGTTCGCACGTCGTCGGCAGTTGATGGTCTATCGCCCTTTTCGATACATGCAGCGGCATCTGGATTGACGGCAAGCGACCCGTTCTCATCTTTGATGTAGAAGGTGCGAACACCATTTTTCACTAGGCGTTCGATAGTAGGGCTCACTCGATATCTCTCACCGAGCGTTGCATTAAGCGTTTGTGCCACGTGGAGGGCAACTCCGGGGCCTACTAAACCAAGGAGTTCAAATGAACTCATCGGCAAGCCCAGTGGAACCATCGCGCTATCGGCAACCTCGGCCGGCGTTCCCTCATCAAGTGAGTCGGTAATTTCACCCATAAATCTCATCAGTAACCGATTGACGACAAATGCGGGCGCATCCTTAACGATGACCATTGTTTTCTTCAACTCTTTACCAATGACAACAGCAGTAGCCGTTGTTGCATCATCGGTATGGGGTGTTCGCGCAATTTCAAGAAGTGGCATCACTGCTACAGGATTAAAAAAGTGAAAACCAATAACGCGCTCTGGATTCTTTAGATGATCTGACATTTTGGTGACAGAGAGCGATGAGGTGTTTGTGGCAAGAATGCACTCGGGGGAGATGATGCTCTCTAATTCAGAGAATAACTTTCGCTTAATCTCCATCTCTTCAAAGACTGCTTCGATAATGAAGTCGCAAGGGGCAAAATCTTTATTATCGGTGCTGCCGGTAAGGATTTGCTTGAGCCATCCAGCCTCTTCTTGGCGCATTCGCTTTTTCGAGACGAGGGTATCAATCTCGTTATGAATCCATGCAAGCCCTTTATCTACTCGAGCTTGGTCAAGGTCGGTGATATGTACTGGAACTTTTAAGTTACGGTGGCGCTCCCTCTACCTTCTTCTTACTTTTTTGAATCAAGTTAAATGCATAGATAGACGCGCGGAAGGCATCGCCCATCACCAATTGATTGAGCGCATCATCTTCGGCAGCAAAGCCCGAATCTCGGGAGGCGGTACGAGCTTCTGCCATTAATTCAAGCGCTAATCGTGGTGCATCGATTGGTGCATCGCCATATTTTTTCTTTTTAGCGGCAGCGCCAATTTCAACGGCTGCCTGCCACTGCGATTCATCTTTACTGTAATCTATTCGAGTAATGGACTTCTTACCAGAGAGAATTTCTGCTGCGAATGAGAGCGATTTCTCGAGAAAGTCTGCCGGAAGGTAGACCGAATCAACAACGCCTAATTCGAGCGCTTCATGGGCTTTGAGCATGGTGTTGTTATTGAGCGCATTAACGATGATTACCTTGGCCGCTCTCTCCGGGCCAATAAGTTGTGGAAGGAGAGTGGCGCCACCCCAACCCGGAACTAATCCAAGGAAAACCTCTGGCAGCGCAACAAATGCAGTGCTCGCAAGAGTTCGGTAGTTACAGTGCAAACCAATTTCCAAACCGCCGCCAAGTGCAAGCCCGTTGATAAATGCAAAGGTAGGTTTTCCGCACTCACCGAAACGTCGGAATACATCGTGCCCTAATTTTCCAAAAGCTCGCGCTTGGGCGCCATCAGTAACTGCAGAGATGCCACTTAAATCAGCGCCGGCAGCAAAGATAAATGGTTTACCGGTGATGCCAATCGCATTAGCGCCAGTTGCGAGCGCTTGATCAATCGCACTGTTAAGCGCCTGGAGGCCAGCAGGGCCGATCGTGTTTGGTCGGTTGTAGTCCAAGCCATTATCGATAGTAATCAAGGCAAGTTTTCCGGAGAAGCCAAATGGCGTGAGGTCCACTTCGCGAACAAAAGCCTGCGTTATGACCTCTTCTGGTGCGCTTACGCTCATATCAATTCTCCTTACATTTCACTTGTGAAAATAATTTTCTTTTTATTTGCCGCTCTCGCGCCAGTGCGGGTTCTCCCAGATGATGGTGCCACCCATACCAAGGCCGATACACATTGTGGTAATGCCGTATCGCACGTCAGGACGCTCTTCAAAGCCTCGAGCAAGATTAAGAATTAATCGAATTCCCGATGATGCAAGTGGATGGCCAACCGCGATTGCGCCACCATAAATATTGACTCGAGGATCATCGTCGGCGATTCCAAAGTGATCGAGGAATGCTAATACTTGAATCGAGAACGCTTCGTTAACTTCGAATAGCCCAATATCTTCAATAGAGAGGCCGGCTTTTGCAAGAGCTTTGATGGTCGCAGGCACTGGGCCATATCCCATAATTTCCGGCGCAACTCCTGCGAAAGCAAAACTCACCAACTTCGCCTTTGGTGCGAGAGAGCGTTTGATTGCCTCGCTCTCACTCATTAACAGCGCGGCGGTGGCGCCATCATTGAGCCCCGCAGCGTTACCTGGAGTTACTCGACCAGATGGGCGGAACGGAGTTTTTAAGCCCGCTAAACCCTCTATCGTTGTTGTTGGTCGCGGTGGCTCATCAACTGTTGCTACACCCCAACCAAGTTCCGGTGAACGAACAGCAACTGGAATTAAATCTCGTTGAATCTTTCCTGATTTGTATGCCGCAGCGGTTTTCATCTGTGAGTTGTAGGCATATCGATCAGCGCGCTCTTTTGTTAAATGTGGGAACTTGTCGTGCAAACGTTCTGCAGTAGCGCCCATTGAGAGCGCATCTTGATCAACCATCTTCTCTGCTAAGTAACGAGGATTGGGATCCATTAAATCGCCCATTGGGTGATTACCCATATGTTCGACGCCGCCAGCAAGTGCAATGTTGTATGCGCCGATTGCAATACTTCCAGCGAGCGTAGTGACTGAGGTCAGTGCACCCGCGCACCAACGGTCGATTGAGTATCCCGGAACAGATTGCGGTATCCCAGCAAGTAGTGAAGCGCTCCGACCGATATTCATCCCTTGATCCCCATTTTGCGCAGCAGCTGCGATGGCGACATCATCAATATCTTCGGGGGAGAGAGCTGGATTTCTTTCGAGTAAGCCACGAATACAACGAACCATGATGTCATCGGCTCGAGTTCCGGCATATAGGCTTCCTGCTTTTCCAAATGGCGTACGAACCGCATCTATGAGTACTACAGATTCGCTCTTCATCACACCCTCATTCCCATATCGTCCTGCCCCTCTTGTGAGATGTAAGAGGGTGAGGTGGGAGAAAGGTTACTCGAGGGTAACTTACTTCGCGACTGACTCTGCTACTTGGGTTCGCTTAGCGCTGCCCTTGCGGAGGTACATCGGTA
>RFXN01000096.1 GCA_009921625.1 Candidatus Fonsibacter lacus
CGATGAGCGCGCTCATCGATGGAGTGAAATATGCAACGAAGCGACAAGATTTGATGGGCACCTATCTCATCGACTTTGCCGCAATGTTCTTCGCTTGGCCAACAACTCTCTTTCCATTCTGGGCAGATTCACTCGGCTCACCTTCGGCGCTCGGACTTTTATATTCCGCCGGAACAGTTGGCGCGTTATTAGTCACGCTCACTAGTGGTTGGACGCTACGTATCTATAACCACGGAAAAGCCATTATTTTCGCGGCTTTAGCGTGGGGTCTAGCGATTGCGCTCGCCGGATTAATTGACTCAGTTCCATGGGTACTTTTCTGTCTCGTTGTTGCCGGAGGAGCAGACCATGTCAGCGTTATTTTTCGGGCAACGATTTGGAATCAAACTATCCCGCAAGAACTTCGCGGACGACTTGCGGGCCTTGAAGTTCTCTCCTACACCGTCGGACCCATCAGCGGACAACTTCGCGCCGGTGGCATGGCGGCGATCACCGGGTTACGTGGTGCAATTGTCGGCGGTGGCGCGCTCTGCATCGCCGCCGTCGGAGCAACCTCTACCTTCCTCCCCAAGTTCCGTAAGTACGACAGCAGAACCGATCAATACGCCCTCCAGGAACGGAAAATTCGCGGCGAAAGTGAGCGCGAAAAAGATTCATCAGAGGAGTAAGTCGTTCCAAGTGGACTTGACCGGAAAAAAAGTGGTGAAGGCATAAAAGTTGGAAAAAAATACTGTGCGACACGACACAAAAAATAGTTCTCATATGCTGGAACTTCTTCCCAATATAGGGAACCATTCTCTGTAACAGGTCCGGTGACGGATCGGACCCTGCTGACAGGAGAAATACGTGGCTGCAGCCAAGAAAAAAGCAAGCAAGCGCACCGCAAAGAAGGCAGCTCCAAAGCGCCGTAAGAAGGCCGCTGCTAAGAAGGCAGCTCCAAAGCGCCGTAAGAAGGCCGCTAAGAAGGCTGGTAAGAAGGCAGCTCCAAAGCGCCGCAAGAAGGCTGCTAAGAAGGCAGCTCCAAAGCGTCGTCGTAAGAAAGCAGCTGCTGCTGCAGGTGCAGCAAAGCCAAAGCGTCGCCGTCGTAAGAAGGCCGCTAAAAAAGCAGCATAAATTCATAGTAATTAGCCCCTATCGCCCTAGCGCGGTAGGGGCTAATTCGTGGTCCAATCTTGGTGACAAGTTTCTTTCCTTTCGGCGTAAGCACGGCAAAGAGACCGCGCTTATCTTCGCTGCACCGGGCGCGAGCGACCCACCCTTGCTCCTCGAGGACCTTCATCCGATGGGAGAGGCGAGAACGGGAGACGAGAGCAATCTCTGCCAACTCACTCATCCGCATCCTCGACTCGGGGGCGTTGGCCAACCCATCGAGAAGTTCAAAATCGGCGAGCGAGATACCAAACTCCCCCAAATCAATATCGAGGGCAGTGGTCAGCGCGCGGGTGGTGGAGATATAGCTCCGCCAAGCCTCTAACTCATCCTTTGTTAGTTGAGAGTGGGAGGTTGGGCGAGCAGTGATTGCGCGGGCTGGCATACCTTAAGGGTAACGACTTATTGAACTTTCAACTACTTGGTATGAGCTGCCAATTACTCGGCGAGCGCGTTCCCGTTACTCGGGAAAGTGGCAGGCAACCTCACTCTGATCCACCAATTGCAAGAGCGGCTCTTCAGAGAAGCACTTTGCCTGCGCCTTCCAACAGCGGGTATTAAAGACGCACCCTGTTGGTGGATTTGATGGCGAAGGTAAATCACCACTTAAAACAATCTGCTCTCGCGCGCTCTCGAGCACAGGATCAGGAATCGGAATCGCAGAGAGAAGTGCCTTCGTGTATGGGTGGTGTGGGCGCTGGTAAATCTCCTCCGTCGGCGCGATTTCGACAATCTTCCCGAGGTACATCACCGCAACCCGATCGGAGATGTGCTGCACGACCGAGAGGTCGTGGGCGATAAAGAGGTATGAGAGGCCAAAATCTGACTTCAAATCATCAAGGAGGTTAATGACCTGGGCTTGAATCGAGACATCAAGCGCGGAAACTGGCTCATCACAGACGATAAATTCTGGTTTAAGCGCCAGTGGGGGTAACGGTTGTAATGCTCCGGGTTTAACCCGACCCGCTCCATCAGCGCCTGTACCTCGCGCTTAATATCTGCCTTGCCGCTGCTATCTCCCTCGACACGAGAAGAGTCCATTCCATGAATGGTGAAAGCCGCGCCGATGATTTCACCGACTGAATGGCGTGGGTTAAGTGAGGAGTATGGGTCTTGGAAGATGATCTGCATCTTGGTGCGCAGCCCCTTCATCCTCCCGGGCGAATAGTTGGTGATCTCTTCGCCATCAAAAAGAATCTCACCACTAGTAGGTTCATAAAGCTTGAGCAAAGTTCTTCCCGCAGTGGATTTACCACAACCAGACTCGCCCACTAAACCAAGAACTTCCCCGCGCTTAATCGAGAAGGAGATGCCGTTAACTGCTTTATTCGCACCTTTTACCTTGGCAAAAATACTGTTACTGGTAATCGGGAAAAATTTATGCAAATTACGAACCTCGACCAATGGGCTCTCATTATTGGAGTTGGCACTCATAAAGTCGCCCCCTCTAAATGACAGCGCGCAAAATGGCTAGGCGCGTGCTCCACCAACTCGGGCATTGCGCTCGCACAACGCGAAGAGCCACCGGTGACACGTGATGAGAAAGTGCAGCGTGGAGCGAAAGCGCATCCTGCCGGAAGGGCAATCAGCGATGGTGGTTGTCCTGCAATCGCGCTTAAGCGGGTGCCATGGGCGCGATCCATTCGCGGCACTGAACTTAATAACCCATGGGTATATGGCATCAAGGGATTGGCATAGAGCTCGCGAACCGGAGCGCTCTCGACAATCTTTCCCGCATACATCACATTGACTCGATCAGCAGCGCCGGCAACTACTCCTAAGTCGTGGGTAATCAAAATAATCGCCATCTTTAACTCACTCTGTAGCTCACGGAGGAGTTTGAGAATCTGCGCCTGCACCGTCACATCAAGCGCGGTCGTTGGCTCGTCAGCAATCAATAACTCTGGGCTATTCACCAGAGCCATCGCAATCATCACCCGTTGGCGCATACCGCCGGAGAATTGATGGGGGTAGGCCTTTAACCGCTCCGCCGCTTGTGGGATACCAACCATCTCAAGGAGCTCGATCGCCCGGGCCTTACTAACCGCAACATCGACTTTGTTATGAACCTGATGGGCTTCAATAATTTGATCGCCAATTGTGTAATAGGGATGAAGCGATGACATCGGATCTTGAAAGATCATCGCCATATTC
>RFXN01000097.1 GCA_009921625.1 Candidatus Fonsibacter lacus
GACGCCATGGATACCAACTACATCGAGCGAATCATCGTAATTCCATCGATATTTCAATGACACTGCATATGCAGATGCGACGCCACCGACAAGTCCAATTACCAATGCGCCTAGGGGAGTAACAAATCCACATGATGGGGTAATCGCAACCGCGCCGGCAATCGCACCAGAGGCCACGCCAAGAGTGGTCGGCTTTCCATTTCGTAAACGCTCATATGTAATCCATGACATCGCCGCGGCCGCTGTTGCAATCTGCGTATTAATCATCGCTACCGATGCAAGGTGCCCGGCAGCGAGCGCGCTTCCCGCATTAAATCCAAACCAACCAAACCAGAGCAATCCGGCGCCAAGGAGAATAAAGGGAATGTTATGAGGGCGCATCGCATCGCGCTTAAATCCCTCACGCTTGCCAAGAACGATTGCAAGCGCGAGCGCCGCAGCTCCGGAGTTAATCTCAACAACAGTGCCGCCGGCGAAATCAAGCGCACCTAATTTATCGATGATCCAACCACCAGAACCACCTTGAGTTGCAAAGGCCCAGTGCGCAACGGGGGCGTAAATCAAAGTTATCCATGCGACGACAAAACTTACCCAGGCGACAAACTTTGCACGATCTGCGATAGCACCGGATAACAGCGCAACAGTGATAATCGCAAAGGTCATTTGGAACATGACAAATGCAAGCGTTGGTATTTCACTTCCCGATGCGCCGACGACAGTTCCGAGCGTTTGATCGAGTCCAAAGTGAGTGAGATCGCCAATTAATCCCTGGCCAGTATCTGGAGCGAATGCTAGTGAGTAACCCCAAAGAATCCAGACAATGGTGCCGACTCCGATAGCCGCAAAAGACATCATCATCATGTTGAGCGTGCTCTTAGTTCGCACCAGACCGCCATAAAAAAGTGCGAGCGCGGGAGTCATAAGAAGGACGAGAGCACCACTTGCCAGCACCCAGGCAGTATCGGCGCCATTGATGGGAAGATTTGTCATGGAGTGAGGATGTTGGTCCCCTGTTACAAACGTGTTACACGGTTGTGGCGTTTCGGAAACAGAAGATAAAAAAATATAGGAGAAACGTACCTTCGAGAGGTGTGGGGTGAGCGACGGGGCTCGAACCCGCGACATTCCGGACCACAACCGGATGCTCTACCAGCTGAGCTACGCCCACCACGGTTACAACGGGCTAATCGTAGCGGAGCGCGCTACACCGTGCGGCCGGACGAAGTGTTTGCTCAGAATTCACCTATGGAGCCACTGAAGTTTCGGTCTGGGCTCTACAGTGCGGGGAGAGGGGATGGTCGACGTCGATGGCATCAAGTCAGGGTATGGGAGTATCAGTGAGTAACAGTTCCTCAGATAAAGAAGTTGTATCGATTCCGGCAATATCTGTAGATCGCCCTGAAGGAAATGGTGCGGCGACAAATTCCGCAAGCCAGGCCACTGGCGCGCCAATTGCTCAACATAGTTCGCGCGAAATGGAAGCGCAAAATCTTCATATTTGGTTTGGTAAGAATCTTGTTTTGGAAAAAGTTGATTTAGTCTTTCCCGCGAATACCGTCACTGCACTTATCGGGCCGTCGGGCTGCGGAAAATCGACATTTATCCGCACGCTAAATCGTATGCACGAGCTCATACCAACGGCTGCTCTCGCCGGAAAAGTTCTGCTCGACGGGAAAGATATTTACAGCCCTGATGTTGATGTGACTCAGATTCGCTTAAAAATAGGAATGGTTTTTCAAAAGCCAAATCCTTTTCCCGCGATGAGTATTCGGGACAATGTGCTAAGCGGGTTGCGACTTGCTAAATTACCCTCGGGCGATAAAGAAACGTTGGTCGAAGAGTGCCTGACTCGTGCAGGATTATGGACAGAGGTCAAAGATCGCCTAGCTGAACCAGCTCTGGCGCTCTCAGGCGGTCAGCAACAACGACTCTGCATTGCCCGTGCGCTCGCCGTGAAACCCGAAGTTCTCCTGATGGATGAACCATGTTCGGCGCTGGATCCCGGTTCAACGCTAAAAATCGAAGACACTATTAATTACCTCTCAGATTCCATCACTATCATCATTGTGACTCACAATATGCAACAAGCCGCTCGCGTCTCGAATTACACCGCATTCTTTCTTGCTCAATACGGCGAACCAGGGCGGGTCATCGAGCACACAACAACGTCGCAAATCTTTAGCCGTCCCAAAGACCCTCGCACTGAGTCATACATCACCGGCAAGTTCGGATAACTTCCGCTTTTGTTGGTGGCTTCACGTTTTAACTGGTTATTGTGTAGGGCCAAAGCACGTGCGCTCTAACCTCGTTAACCCTTTAGTAACCCAAATTACCTCTTTTCTTCATCGCGCCCTCATCTCAATATCACCTTGAGTTTGCCCGCCGTCTACCTCAACAAACCAGACTCCCACCGTTAACACCGTTTCTTTCGAGAGGACAAAGTAGATATGGCAAAAGCCAAATCCGTTTTATTGACTGCAGGAATTAGCACTGCACTCGCGTTAAGCATGAATACCACAAGTGCTTTCGCGGGCGTGCCTGCAGCGACAACATCAGCAACTCCGGTCTACGTCGTCAGCGCAAATACCGCTGCTGCCACAGTGACGCCGATTCTCACTACCGGCGATTCCGACGGGAAAGTCACCTGGGCGGGTACTCCAGATGGCATGGGCACATACAAAAACGCCAACGGGTCGTACTCAATTCTTATCAACCATGAGTTCTCCATTGCAGAGCTAGCCTCCAGCACTCAGCTAAATGACATCATCGCCCGAACGATCCGTGCCTATGGCGGTTACGGTTCGTTAATTAGCAAAGTCACCTTCAACCCAACCACCCAGAAAGTGACTGCGGTAGATGAGGCGATTAAGAAAGTTTCTTGGTTTGATTATGATGCGGGAGCTTATTCGGACTCGCCAGTTGGCCCAGCAGGATTGATTGCGGATCCAAATGGAAATGCGCAACACACAAATAATCTTAACCGTCTCTGCTCCGCTTTTTTTGCGCCGGCAGGTCTGCTCTCCGGCAAAACGAAAGATTCCATTGAGGTAACAAAATCGGTTACGAAGAAAGTTAAGCAGCCGGTAGTGGATAAAAACGGAAATGTCGTGTTGAAGAACAAGAAACCGACTTACCAGATGGTCGATCAAACTTCGACAGTCGTGGAGAACCAAGAGGTTCGCCGTGGGTATGACGGTCCAGTATTTCTCACCGGTGAAGAGGGCGGCGATGAGTCGCGCGTCTTTGCTCTCGAGCCAGAGAGCGGAGTT
>RFXN01000098.1 GCA_009921625.1 Candidatus Fonsibacter lacus
CACCAAGAATTAATGGACTGTTTGTTGTTGTTAATGTTGTTGTTGTGGTTCCTAAAGTTATAGGACCTGTAAAAGTTTGTGAACCTGTAGTTGTTACAGCAGCTCCATTTAAAGTAATTGCTGTTGCGCCTGTAGTGTTAAGACTTGTAAGAGGAGCACTATTTCCAACAGTATTACTATAAATAACTGTTCCGCTTGTAGCATCAACTGTTAAATTTTTTGCTCCATTAACTGTTCCGCCAAAAGTTATTGTTCCGCCACCAGAATTAAGTTGAACTTCACCAACTTGACCGCTCGTTCTTGTTGTTGAAGAGCTACTTAAAGAAGTAGTTGAAAAACTATTAGCTGCACCGTTGCTACCACGGTTACCACCTCGACCAGTCCATTCATTACTATTAAATACTGCTAAATTTGATAATCCTCCTAATAAACCTCCACCGCCTCCTCCAGATGCTCCTCCATCATAATTTCCATTGCTACTAGCTCCATATCCAATTCCGCCTCCGTTAGTTCCTAAATTAGAGTAGTTATATCCATTTTGACCATTATAGGTTCCTGCAGATTGATAATTACCGCTATCTTGTCCAGCGCATGCACTTGGACAAATTGTATTATTTCCAGATCCACCACCTCCACCACCTCCGCCTGCTATAAGCATTGCAGATGAAGTTGTTGGTGATGCAATATTTTTTGTTACAATTGTTGCTGCTCCACCACCACCACCACCACCTGAGCTACCTGTTGTTCCTGCTTTTCCTCCTGTTCCTCCTGAACCAATTCCAGCAGTGTTTGTTCCTCCTGCTCCACCAGCTGCTGAACCTGCAGAATCGACTCCTTGACTTCCTCCAGAACCCGGGAAAATATAAATTATATCACCAGCGGTTACACTAAATGTTGCTGTTAAAGAACCAACCGGTCCAGTAAGACCTCCTGTATTGCCTCCATCATTTCCACCTCTTCCACCCGCTCCTCCAATTGCAGTTATAGTAATAGCTGTTACGCCAGTTGGAACTGTATAAGCTGTGTAAGTTGTGTAAGTTGTTTTTGCACCACTTTGTACGGTAACATCGGCAGAGACGTTGCACCTATATCTGATGTAGTTGATACTGAAAGAGAAGTAGCATTTGTAATTGCAGCATTAAGATCAAGAGCTCCTGTGATTGATATTGCGCCTAAACCAGTTCCTCCTCCAACAACTCCATCAAATTGTACTTCTGATGTACCCACACTTGCTGTTAGTCCATAAGCTCCATCAACTGTGCTGCTAAAAGTGATTTGACTATTTGTTGTTGTAAGTGTTGTTGCAGCCCCTAAAGTAACTGCACCTGTGTATGTTTGTGTTCCTGAAGTCGTAATAGCATTTGTGTTAATTGTTGTGGTACCACTTACAGATAAATTTTTGCTTGTGCCTGATAAGTTAATAGTGTCTGCCGTTCCATCACCAAATACAGCGTTACCTGTAATTGTTAATGAATATGCCCCACTAAGTGCTGAGTTTGTTGTGACAGTTCCGCTACTTGAAGTTAAAGTTCTATCTGCGTTTATAGTAATGCCGCCTGCTGCGGTATAAGTTTGATTGCCCGATGTTGAAACATCTGCATTAAGAGCGAGTATTCCTGTTCGTGATGCTCCAGAACATGTTGCATCACAAGTTGTTGTAACTGTTAAACTTGATGGAGGAGCAGTAGCACCAATTGTTCCTGATAGAGTTAAATTATCAGTTGCAGTGATAGATAAAGAATATGAATTACTAATGGATCCATCAATTGCACCAGAAATAGTCTGTGCCCCACTATTGCTGACAATTGAAGAGTTACTATCTAATGTAATTGATCCTGAATATGTGTTGCTACCACTAGTTAATCGAATAGCTCCACCGCCAGACACTCCTGTTCCGTTAATTGTGATTGGTTCAGCAACTGTAATGTTATTTGATATATTTAATGAAGCACCAGAATAAACTGTTGTAGCGCCTCCTGTAGTTCCAAGACCATTTGCATGAGCAATTGCGTGGTTTCCCTCGTATATATAAGTTGCGCCTGAGTAAGTGTTATTGCTTCCTGATGTTAAATTTAACGTACCAGTTCCTAATTTAGTTAAACTGCCAGTGCCTGTAATAATTCCATCGTAAGTTAATGTGGTACCACTATTAGTATTTATAGTTCCACCTCCAGAACTTAGAGTAATTCCTCTTTTACTATTTAGAGTAAAATCTGCAGTGGTATTTAATGTACCTCCATTAAAGGTTATAGAATTAGCAGTTGTGCTTCCTGGGACTGCTCCTAAATTAGAGTCTTTACTAATACGTAAAGTTCCAGCATTAATATTTGTAATTCCGGAATAAGTATTATCAGCTACTAAAACTGTTACTCCGCTTCCGTTATAGTATCGGTCGCAGCAGAACCTGGGTTAAAGGAATAAGTTGCAGCTTTTAAAGTTCCATTTGGAACGGTTGCATTAATGCCTGATCCGCCTGCAGCATTCTGATTGTCTCCTCCAATAGTTACAGTTCCAAGAACTGCAGTAGTTTGACTATTTAAATCAAGCGTTCCTCCTAAAACAGTAATATTTCGACCAGCTGATGGTAATGTGTTTAATTGTAATGTTGCGCCTCTTACAATTGTTGTGCCTGAATAATTATGTGTTGTATCCCAAACTAAAGTACCTGTGCTATATGAAGTTCTTGAATAAGTTCCAGATCCTCTTGTTCCAGAAATTCCTACGCTTCCAAAAACTGTGAAATTAGCTGATCCACCGCCTGGATTACCAAAAGTTTCTGAAGATGCTTCATTATAATTAATTGTATAAGCACCTGGATCAATTCCCCATGAATAACCATTCGCAGGTGTATTATATCTAGCATAAAGTTCTGAGGTATTTGTACTATAATGTCGAATACCTCCACCTTGGAAAGTTATTTTATTTGAACTTCCACTATCTCCAAGAGCAGTATTTGCATAAGGAGCTAGTACACCTCCGTTTAAAGTAATACCTCCTGTAAAGGTATTATCCTGTTGTAAGTAAACTACAGGATTGTTACTGACTACTATTCCACCACTTCCAATTGATATTGGATCATCAACCACAATTACGCCTGAACCGCTAAATGTTAATGTTTTATTTGTTCCAGTAATAGATCCTGAAGAATTAATGGCAAATAATGTATCTGCAGATAAATTTGTAATTGTTGCATTTGCAGTCAATGTGATCACTCCTTGAAAAACAGGACTTCCAGAAGA
>RFXN01000099.1 GCA_009921625.1 Candidatus Fonsibacter lacus
AGGTAACTCACCATAGAATGATCCTGTTACAGAACGCGCTGTAAGTAATCTGTTGAGCCCTTGCGAAGGCGAATAATCATTACTCCACACTATGGGGCGATTTGCTGCGATTAATCGAGGAGCATCGCCAATCATTTCGTCTTGCTCACTATTCATTAATATCAAAGGGTCACCAGGAAGAGCCTCAAAAACCTTCTCGCTTACTTCTATCTCACTATTACCTTCAAATCGGTTTTGGGCTAGCTTGCGTTTCGAAATTGTTGAGCGAGATGGCAATTGGCTTGCTCTTCCTATCAAGATAACCGAAGTTATTTTCCTTCGAGATAACTCTTTTGCTGTCGTGGCGCTTATATCTTTATTTGTTACGTTAAATACTGGAGCTTTCACTAAATTTCCATAGGCAAGCCCAACAAGCGCTAGTGCGGGATCGCGATCAAAATTCACTAAGACCGCGCTCTTCGCTGTTGACCACATCGTTCGCGCAACATCGACTGCAACACCATCCGTACTCGTCTCACTTACCCTATTTACCGAACGCGAAATCCATGTCGAAGGAAGCTTGAGAAGTGAGCGAAATTTCTCGCCGCTTAGCTCTGCAGTGACCCCAGTGGAACTAAATGCAGTTATTGCTTTCACGCCACCAGCTTTTGTTCGTGCAGTAATTTCATAGCGAAGCACATCGGTCAAGCCGAAAGCTTTTGCAAAATCAGCCTGAGAAATCTGCCTAGTCCATGCGCTAAAGCTCGGATTAAGCACGGGATCTAAGCTCCATGGATCAGGTACTGGAATTAAATAAGGAATTGGAGTTCCCCACACTTCAGCTACATCTTGAGTCATGCCACCAGTGGAGGATGCATAAAAAGTTGTGACGACTTTCCCTTGATAAGTAACTGCCAAACCTTTTCCTGGTTCAGGCTCAGTCGCAGATACCGCATCAACCCATTTCTGTCCGTAAACAGGTTCGCTCTCTTTTGAATATCCAACGAAATTCTGATCCTGAATTGAAGAATATAGATTGCAATCACATGTTTTCCGGTAGATAGTGGCTTTCGATAGCGCAAATGAACGAGCAGCAATCGCTTGCGCTTGTAGCGCTGCGCTTGGCCAGGAGGACGAGACTTCGCCTATTCCTCGAAGATACTCAGAGTGAATGCGTAACGTAGTTGTCGCGGTAATTGTTCCTTGAATCGCCGGCGAAACAGGAGGCGCAAACTTTACTTGAATTTGGCCATACTTGTACTTGCGGACTACCGCGCCTTGTCGCATCTTCACAATATTTATTTCGCCCGGATATGCAGTTGTGCCCGACCATCGCAACGTCCAAACCTTTTCATTTGGAAGTGTCGTCACTTGTTTTGTTTGCGCGTCTGTGAGTGAAGTAATTAGCGATCCACTAAGCACGGCAAAAATTATCTCTCCCCCATCGAGAACTTGCGCTGCTGGTTCGCTAGGTGCAGGTTCTTCTGGCGCGAGATTGCCCGCATATATGAGCATTGGAGCAGCGATACCAGTAATTGCCTCGACGCTAAATCCGATAGTTGCCACTTTGTCTGCAATATTCACGCGCACAAACGAAGAATCGTCAACAGCTTCCACTGTTGTTCCGGAGTAGTAATAACTGACAATCTCACTCGCGCTCTTTCCCTCACGCGCCTGTCCATAAGCGCCAATCTGACTCATTCCAACGCCATGTCCATACCCTGCCCCGCGAAATTCAAATTGTGGGGGGATTTCAGCGGCGCTAGAAGCCTGCGCACAGAACGTGGCGAATAGCAAAGCGCTGGTCGCTATAGAGGTAAATCGAAGAGATCTATCAAACATTTTCTGCTTCATTTTCCAGAGAGTTGATGGCGAAGCAGTTGATTATCTCGCGCATTCACCACAAAATACCGTCCCTCACTCCACTCGTCAGAACTTTGATTACCAACTGTTACTTCATTGTACCGCTAGCGTGTGGAGGTTTTCGTTTTGTTGATGTGATAAATCCAAAAGCCCATGAAAAATGCATGGTGATGAGGACGATGGGTAATAGAAAAAGTTCCGCGGAAGGCATTTTTATCAACAGGCTTAACGTGCCGATTGCGATGAAGGTGAAATAGATAAGTGGCAGCAGCAGAAAAAGTGGATTGAGGAAAGCGCCTAAAATTCCTACCAAGGTACCAAGAAGCGTTAATGGCGGAGCTAAATAACGAGCGTTAATCGTGCCTTTATGGCTTCGAGCGACCTCTCGCCGCCATCTGCCATATTCAAAATATTGTTTGGCAAGCGCGTGCAAATTTGGTCGAGGACGATACGTCACGTGCAATCGAGGATTGAAATAAATTAGGCCGCCCCGTTCACGAAGTCGAAAATTTAATTCCCAATCTTGAGCGCGAATAAAGTGCGGATCAAAACCATTGATTTCTTCCACCGCACTTCTCAAGAAGACGCCAAGATATACGGTGTCTGCGGGTCCCTCAACGCCACCAACATGGAAACGCGCACCACCCACACCGAATTTGCTCCGCATCGCAGTTGCAACTACCCGTTCAAACCTTGTTACTCCCTCAGAAGCCATCAGGCCGCCAACATTGACTGCGCCAGTTCGCACCAATGTTGCTACCGCTTCTCTGATGTACCCACCTGGTAAAAGTGAATGGCCATCTACTCGGACAATGATGGGATGGGTCGATGCAGCGATTGCTCCATTGAGCGCATCTGCTGTTTTTCCGCTTGGGTTATCAATCAAATGGATACGTTGATCTGCCGCAGCAAGTTTTGCTGCAACATCGTTGGTGCGATCTGTCGATGGACCAAGAGCAAGAACTATTTCTATCTCCCCAGAATATTCCTGTGAGGTGATTGTGCTCACCGTTGCCTCGAGATAGCGCTCCTCATTGAGGACAGGCAAAATCACCGAGACCGGACTGTCGTGCGAGATTGGCGTGGTCATCAAGGTCTGAAGGTACTCTCCACATAGGCTATGCACGTGATACTCAAGAAGTTGGCGCGAATTCTCCCTCGCCAAAGCCAGCGCCAGCAGATAATTGCGCTCTTCTCGGTGGCTATCGTGCTCATCTCCACCATTATCTGGGGTAGTTTTGGCGCAGCCACCTCACAAATCAAACGTGTCGATGTTTTCAAGGATCGAACTGAACGCCCCAAGGTGGTCGCCCGCTCTGCAGTCACTTATCTCATAGTCGGCTCAGATACGCGAGAGGGACTAACTCAAGCAGAGATTAAGGCGCTAAAAGTTGGAT
>RFXN01000100.1 GCA_009921625.1 Candidatus Fonsibacter lacus
TTCAAGCACGGGATGTTGCTGCTACGGATGAGCGCAATTGGTTTCCGACGCCTCAAGTTGGCGCGCTGGCTTGGCAACGCCACTCCCCCGAATATCACGGGATGAGCTGGGAAGTGTGCGAGGTTCACTTGTGACCTGGAGATATATCGAGGTTCGAGACCGCGACGGACCACTTTGGCGACGATTCATCGGACTTTGGCGTCGTCGTCACTTGCTGCTGCGGATGGCACTTCGGGATGTCAGGCAGCGGTATGCTGGTGCTTCTTTCGGGATCTGGTGGGCAATAATCAACCCGTTAGTCTTCGTATCTGCGTACACACTACTTTTCACGGTGATCTTTCGGGCACGTCTAACTCCAGGTTCACCACCAACAGAATACGCGTTGTATGTAGTAAGTGGCTTACTCCCATGGATCGCATTTTCCGAAGTAGCGACTAAGGCAACACAGACAGTGTCGGAACATCGGAACCTTATCAAGTACACCATGTTTCCGGCAGAACTCTTGCCGTTGACAGGTTTGTTTGGTGCGATGCTTTCGCAGATTGCGGGATTAACTCTAGTTGTGGTGGTGAGCGCGCTTGCAAGAGGTGGCATGCTTGGCGACTTCTTCTGGATTGTGCCTGCCCTCTTGCTAGAGGTAGTTTTTCTGGCTGGAGTTGCGTGGACACTCGCTGCCGTCGGTGCAGTCCTGCGCGACGTTCGCGAATTGGTTCCTATTGTGTTAACTACAGGAATGTTTTTCACGCCGATTTTCTACGAAGCCGAATCACTACCTACTGCAGTTCAGACTTTCATTTCCATAAACCCCTTGGTGCCCCTGCTTCGAGTGTTTAGGGCTGCGATAGTTGGCATCGCGTTCCGGCCAGTTGAGCTTGGATGGTTTGCATTGGTTGCAATTACATTTGCGCTGGTCGGCTTTACTGCGTTCGAACGGGTCCGTGGCGAACTAGCGGACACCCTTTAGGATGGTTTCACGGGTTCCACTTTCTCCGGCAATATCAGTTGCGGGAGTTTCAAAGCGCTATAGGATTTATAAACGTCCAATTGATAGGATTTGGGAGAGGCTGACAGGTCGAGTCCAACATCAATCATATTGGGCATTGCGCAGTGTTTCTTTTGAAGTTGCTCGGGGTGAGATCCTTGGACTCGTGGGGAGGAATGGTGCTGGCAAGACCACCCTCTTGCGCCTACTAACGGGAGTTACAAGCCCAACCTCGGGAGTGATTGACATCCGTCACCGGATGGCGGCAATTCTCGAACTTGGTAGTGGTTTCCACCCAGAATTCACGGGGCGCGAGAACGTTTTTCTGGGTGGTGCGGTCGTTGGCATGGATGATGACGAAATTCGGTCCAAATATGATGCGATAGTTGACTTTGCCGAACTCGGTCCGTATATGGATATGCCATTCAAGACTTACTCGCTGGGAATGCAGGCCCGATTGAGTTTTTCAGTTGCGTCAAGCATCAATCCAGATATATTGATCATCGATGAAGCTCTTGGCGCTGGAGATGGTGCGTTCATTTCAAAGTGTTTCGAACGCATTCGTCAGATTTGCGCGAGTGGGGCGACTGTCATTTTTGTGTCACATAACTTGTATCTCCTTCAACGACTTTGCAAGCGGGCTCTCTGGCTGGAGCAGGGACAGTTGGTTGGCGAGGGTAATCCCGCGATTATTGTGAGGGACTACGAAGCGTTATTGCGGTCGGTTGCGCAGGACGAGGCGATGGCTAGAAACCGAATGGCACTCGCTCGGTTTGAGAATTTTCCCGAAGTTTCGAATGCCTTTAAGCTGGGCCGTCAGAAGCTGTCGCATCGATGGGGGACGGGAGAGGTTCGAATCACTTCTTTTGATGTATTGGGACCTGACGGGCAACCAACGACGTCAGTTCTGAGTGGTGAGCGCATGCGAATTCGCTTGCGTTTTGAAGGCCAGTGCAATGACCGTGATTTGGCGCTAGTCGTCACGGTGCATCGTGAAGACGGGGTCGTGGCCGCTACCTTCGATGCGCGTGAGGCCGGAGTCTCGTTCGGACCGGTATTGGACTCGGGCGTAGCGTTGGTTACGGCTGATCCCCTCCTCCTCGGTCAGGGCCGATATTTTCTATCACCACATATCTACCGTGACAAGATCGGGCTTGGTGGGCCACAGGATGTTCTTGATTTTCACGACAAGGCATACGAGTTGATCGTTACACGGCCGGGTCGTCCGTATCAGGTGGCAGTGGAGCATCCGGCGAAATGGGAAATCATCCCGGACAGTTACTAAGTCTGCACTCGTGAATTTAGCACGTCACGATGTAGTCGTTGATGGTCACGGGCACATCGTTCCCACCCGTGCCAACGAATAATCCATTCGCGTGAGGCGCGTCCGATCGCGTGTCGTCGTGGGGCGTCCATGGCCAACTCGGAAAGCCGTGAGGCGATTTCTTCCTCGGTTAGTGCGCTCTGGATTGGTGGCATTTCCGGCAAGCACCACTCGTGTACCGCTGGATTGAAGTACATGATCACGGGAAGTGCGCAGCTCAGTCCTTCAGCGGTCACGGTGCCGAACGTGCCTACAGCTTCGTGGAACTGGTCGAGGACCACATCACACGCCTGATAGTGATCGCGAAGGCGGATCTTGTGCATTGGCGCCTTCCAGACGACATGTGACTTGATCCCCAGTTCGTCAATGAGCGCCTCGCTCGCACGCACGTCGCGCCCCCAACGGCATAGGATCAGGGCCGCCCGTGGGTGGTCGGGGTTTCGGATGTAGGTAGCGAATGCACGCAGCACCCGGTCGCTTCGCTTGCTATCGAACGCGTTACTCCACTCGTGACGGGTGGGGCAGAGGAAGAGCAACTCGGCACCGGTAGCTTGTCGAAGTTGTTTCCTAAGCGCGGTCTCGGTGCCGTTGGGTGGCGGCGAGTATTTCGTCTCGTCAATTGGATGGGGTATGAAACGGTAGTCCTTGAGCCCCAGACGACGGGCCGACGAAACGACATCAGGGTTCGTGATAACGCATGCATCGGCTGTGCGATATGCGAGGTTCAATAGGCGACCTTGCACGGTATTTTCAAACGGTAGCGTCCGCATTGTTGAGTGCTCGAAGGCCACGAATGGAGTTTTGGAAGGCAGGAGGGCACCCTTGGCAGCTTCAAGTCCGTAGAGTTGAACGATGTCGTGATCCGGAGCCATTGG